>DATDBL010000210.1:0-2068 GCA_036524855.1 Aldersonia sp.
CTTCAACCCGGCCAGATCCGATCCGGCGGCGGGTTCGGTCATCGCGATCGCGGTGACCAGCTCACCGGTGCAGAACCCCGGCAGCCACCGCTGCTTCTGTTCCTCGGTGGTCAGCTCCACCAGATACGGCGCCACGATGTCACAGTGGATGCCGAAACTGGACCCGATCGCCGCACTCACCCGCGAGAACTCCTCGGCCAGCACCGCGTTGAACCGGAAGTCGCCCGCCGCGCTGCCACCGTAGGGTTCGGGCACCTCCAAGCCGAGCAGGCCGAGCTTGCCCGCCTCGATCCAGATCTCGCGGTCGATGAACCGCTGCTCGATGATCCGCTCGTGCTCCGGAATCAGGTGACGCTGCGTGAAATCACGCACCGTGTCACGGAAGGCGAGGTGGTCGGCGGCATAGAGGGTCCTGGTCATCGGGTCTTCCTATAGAGGTGGGGGCGACAGGGGCACGAACGAGCACGCCGGACAGACGGCCGCGCGAACGGGCTGCAGTCTTCGGGGTGCGCCCCCACCGTAACCGAAACCCACCGCCCATACGTATCTCACCGGGACATTGGACTGCGCTTCTCGGGACAGGACGGCCTGCCGCGGTAAGTCCGACGACCACGCCTCGGATACCGCTGCCGCGGTGCGTCTCGAAGTGAACACTTGAAGTCCCGGCACGATAAGTATTACCGGGGTGGTCGGACTACTGTTGGGTCAACCACAACACGGGCGGCCCGGTAACCGACCCCACCAGCCCCGACAGCGGCGCACACCGGAGCCGGCCCGGAAGTTGACACACAGCACAGTCTTTCGAGAAGGAGAATACAGTGGCGAAGGTCGTTCGTTTCTATGAGACCGGTGGACCAGAAGTCCTGCGGTTCGAGAACGCCGAGGTCGGCGCGCCGGGTTTGGGGGAGGTCCGGATCCGCCACGGCGCGGTCGGGCTGAACTTCGCCGACACCTATTTCCGGACCGGGCTGTATCCGGCCGCGTTGCCCGCGGGCATGGGTGTCGAGGCCGCCGGGGTGATCGAGGCCGTCGGTCCGGGTGTGTCGCACCTGCGGGAGGGGGACCGGGTCACCTACACCGGCAGCCCGCTGGGCGCCTACGCCACCGAGCGGGTGATGGGGGCCGAGCATCTGATCACGCTGCCGGACGAGATCACGTTCGAGACCGCGGCGTCGATGACGATGCGCGGGCTGACCAGTGCGTATCTGTTGCGCCGCATCGCCGGGCTGCGCAGTGGCGACACGGTGCTGTTGCACGCCGCCGCCGGCGGGGTGGGCTCGATCGTCACCCAGTGGGCGAAACTGTTGGGCATCACCGTGATCGGCACCGTGTCCAGCGACGCGAAGGCCGATATCGCCCGCGCCAACGGCTGCGCGCACGTGATCGTCTACACCCGCGAGGACGTCCCCGCCCGGGTCCGTGAGATCACCGACGGCGCCGGGGTGCCGGTGGTGTTCGACAGCATCGGCGCCACCACCTTCCACACCTCGATCGACTCGCTGGCCCGCCGCGGCCTGCTGGTGTGCTTCGGCACCGCGTCCGGGCCGATCCCGCCGATCGACGCGATGACGCTCGCCGTGAAGGGGTCGCTGTTCGTGACCCGCCCCGCGCTGGCCGACTACATCGCCGACCCCGCCGAACGCGCGGAGCTGGCCGGCGAGGTGTTCGGCCACGTCGCCGCGGGCCGGATCCGCATCGACATCAACCAGCGCTACGAGCTGGCCGACGCGGTCACCGCGCACCGCGACCTGGAAACCGGCGCCAGCGTCGGCACCTCGGTGTTCACCCTCTGACCCCGGCACCCACCCCCGACACCCCGTAATCGAACCCCCATTCCGTCAGGAGACACCACCATGTCTGTCACGATCGACACGCCCCGACCGACCCGCACCGTGACCCCGTTCCGGGTGCAGCCGTTGACCGCCACCATCGGCGCCGAACTGTTCGACGTGGACCTGGGCGAGGTGTCGCGCGACGAGGCGCTCTTCGCCGAGCTGCGTGCGCTGCTGCTGCGCCACAAGGTGCTGTTCCTGCGCGATCAGGACTTCAGCCGCGCCGAACACGTCGC
>DATDBL010000211.1:0-14177 GCA_036524855.1 Aldersonia sp.
ATGGCGTCGATACTCACCGACGCGAATCCGACCCCGGTCCGGCGACCAGGGAAAACGCGGACGCAGAAATTGCCCTGTGGATGAATGGTCATTTGTGGACAACCTGCGCCGGATGCGGTGCACGTCGCGCGCTCGACTGCCCGCAGAAGACGCAGGGTCCGCGCCACCGACGAGGACGAATGAATGGCCGCTGACACGCCGGCAAAACCGGCCACATCGCCGTGATCACCGGGTCGGGGGTGGCTGGCGAGGCGCTCAGTCGGGCAGACGCAGCTCGGGCTTGTCCAGTTCCTCGATGTTTACGTCCTTGAACGTGATCACCCGCACGTGCTTCACGAAACGAGCGGGGCGGTACATGTCCCAGACCCAGGCGTCGGCCATCCTGACCTCGAAGTACACCTCGCCGTCGGCGTTGCGGGGCAGCAACTCGACCGAGTTCGCCAGGTAGAAGCGGCGCTCGGTCTCCACGACGTACGAGAACTGGCCGACGATGTCCTTGTACTCGCGATACAGCGACAGTTCCATCTCGGTTTCGTAGTTCTCGATGTCTTCGGCACTCATCGAAGGCCGTGTCCTCCCTGTTTAGAAACCTGCAGCAATCATCGCGCACGCACGACGTCGACCGCCATCGGGTCGAGTTCCGGGTCGATCATCCCCGCACTCAGCGGCGGCACGTTGCGCCACGACCGCCGGTGCTCCGGCGTGGCACCCAACCGAGAAAGCGCCTCGGTGTGCACCGGCGTGTTGTAGCCCTTGTGGGCGGCGAAGCCGTAGCCGGGCAGCCGGGCGTCGAGGTCGACCATCATCCGATCCCGGGTCACCTTCGCCAGAATGCTCGCCGCGGCGATGCACGCGGCGGTCGCGTCGCCGCCGATCACCGGCAGCGACGGCACCGGCAGCCCCGGCACCCGGAACCCGTCGGTCAACACGTAGCCCGGGACCTGCCACAGACCCGCGACCGCGCGGCGCATGCCCTCGATGTTCGCGACGTGGATGCCGATCGCGTCGATCTCCCACGCCGGGATGCACACCACGTGATACGCGAGCGCCAACCGACAGATCACCGGGAACAGCGACTCACGCGCGCGTTCGGTGAGCTTCTTGGAGTCGTCGACGTCGGCGAGCGACGCCTGCGCCTTCGGCGCCAACAAGCACGCCGCCACCACCAGCGGGCCCGCGCACGCCCCGCGGCCCGCCTCGTCGACGCCCGCGACCGGCCCGAGTCCACTACGGATCAGGGCGGATTCGAGTGTCCGCAAACCGGAGGACTTGCGGATGACGATGCGCGGCGGCCAAGACGACCCAGTACTCACGGAACTCACCCGGTCTGGATGTCGGGCGACCTGATCACGCCCATCCGGCTCGGCGGCAGCACGATGAAGACGGCCTTGCCCCGCACGTTCTCCACCGGCACGGTGCCCTGCAGGGAATCACCCACGTGGTAGCGAGAATCGGCGGAGTTGTTGCGGTTGTCGCCCATCACCCACAGGTTGCCCTCGGGCACCGTCACGGGCCCGAAGCAGCGCCCCGACTTCATCGCCGTGTCACAGGTCAGCGAACCGGGCGTGAACGGGAAATCGTCGACGACGTACGGCTCGTCGAGGGGTTTGCCGTCCACCAGCACCCGGCCCTGGTCGTCGCAGCACTCGACGGTCTGCCCGCCGGTCGCGATCACCCGCTTCACGAGGTCGTTCTCGTCGGGCGGGACGACGCCGAAGATCGATCCGGCGTTCTGCAGGCCACGGATCACGGCGTTGTCGGAGCGAATGGATCGGTAGTTGGCACTCCACGAGTCGGGGCCGAGGAACACGACGACGTCGCCGGGTTCCGGGTCCCCGAACCGGTAACTGATCTTCTCCACGACGATCCGGTCGCCGGTGCAGCCCGCGCAGCCGTGCAGCGTCGGCTCCATCGACTCGGACGGGATCAGGTAGACGCGGGCGATGAACGTCTGCAGCAGGAAGCTGAGCACCAACGCGACGAGGATCAGAATCGGCAGTTCGCGCCAGAACGAACACTGCTTCTTGGTCTGCTCCGACTTCACCGCGGACTGTTCGGATGCGGCGCGTTCAGCGGCGCTGGCAGAGTCATCCCGGTGGGCCACCCGGACAGGTTAGCCCGGCACACGAAAGCCCGGCGCCGCAGCGCCGGGCCGGTGTGTGCGAGAGCATGTGGCGGTGCCCCCAGAGCGCAGAGCGCTCAGCGCTTTTCCTTGATCTTCGCGGCCTTGCCACGCAGATCACGCAGGTAGTACAGCTTCGCGCGGCGCACGTCGCCGCGGGTGACGACCTCGATGTGGTCGATGTTGGGGCTGTGCACCGGGAACGTCCGCTCGACGCCGACACCGAAGGACACCTTGCGCACCGTGAAGGTCTCGCGGATGCCACCGCCCTGGCGGCGGATCACGACGCCCTTGAAGACCTGGACGCGCTCCTTCGAGCCCTCGATGACCTTGACGTACACGTTGAGCGTGTCGCCGGGGCGGAATTCTGGGATGTCGCTGCGCAGCGATTTCTCGTCCAAGAAGTCCAAGGTGTTCATCGGTTCCATCCTTGCGTTCGGTCGAGTAGAGGAACCTAGCGGCTGCCGAGGCGACACTCGACTGGTTCATACTCCGATCAGGTCTGTCGCCACGCAGGCAACCCGTCAATTGTGCCAGACCGGCCGGGTCCCGACGAAATCGGCCTCACAACCCGTGCTCGGGCGGCGGCGGCGCGGCATGGACCAGTTTGTCCAGCTGTTCCTCGGTGGCGGTTTTGGCGTGTTCGACGCTGGGTTTGCCCGCGATCAGGTCCTGCAGGAAGATCATCACCCGCATCACGGGCCGGCGCAGCCGACGTTCGCGCCGCACCGCGCGGTCCATCCGCTTGGGCCGCTTGGTGTATCGCCAGCGGGCCCACGGGGCGGCGGGGCGGCTGAGCCGGATTGCGCCGACGATCATCACCGGCAGCACGAACATGCCGAGCAGCGCGGTCCAGATCTTGCCCTTGAGGATGACGACGGCGGCGATGCCGAGGTTGATCAACGCACCGGCGACGATGAAGATCCGCGCCCAGATGCTCTCGGCCTCCCGGAAGTCGGCCACGTCGAGGAACGACAGCGGGTGGAGGCCGAGCAGCACGAGTCCCGTGACGGCGATCGCGACGAACACCGCCTCCACCGACGTGCGGCCCTGATCGGACCAGTACACGTCCTTGAGGTAGAACATCAGCGCGAACTCGTCGAGCACCAGCGCGGCGCCGATGCCGAAGATCGCCGCGAGCACGACGCCGGTGGTGCTCGAGCCGTCCACGTAGGTGCCGATGAGCGTGACGCCGGAGATCAGGACCGCGATCGTGCCGAACACCATGTGGTGGATGTGGTGCCCACCCGGGGTCACGTTGCCCGGCCACCATTTCACGTCGGCGCGGATCATCCGCACGCTGAACCTGATGAACACGAATCCGCCGATGAACCCGAGGTAGAAGAACAGCAGCGGAAGCCGCCCGGTCGCGACGATGTCGTGCTCGAGCCAGCCGTGCACGCGGCGTCAGGTTTGGCCGAAGCCGGCGCGGCGCAACGCGTCGGCCATCGCTCCGCTCGGCTCGGGCTGCCGGCGGCCGCCCTTCTGCCGGGCGCCGCCCTGCCGGTCGCCGCCCTGCTGCCGGTCACCCTTGTTCCGGTCCCGCTGGCCCTGACCGCCGCCGCCGCGTGGCTGGTCACCGCGCTGGCCCTGACCGCCGCCCCGCTGACCGCCGCCGCCGCGTGGTTGGTCACCGCGCTGGCCCTGACCGCCGCGGGGTTGCCGATCGCCACCCTGCTGCTGGTCACCGCGCGGACCGCCGCCGCCACGCTGCCCACGCTCGGGGCGCCCGCCCTTGCCACCACCCTTGGCGCCGACCTCGTCGAGGCGCAGCGTCAGCGAGATCCGGTTGCGGGCCTCGTCCACCTCGAGCACCTTCACGGTGACGACGTCGCCGGACTTCACCACCTCGTGCGGGTCCTTGACGAAGTTGCGCGACATCGCCGACACGTGCACCAGACCGTCCTGGTGCACACCGACGTCGACGAACGCCCCGAACGCGGCGACGTTGGTGACCACACCCTCGAGCGTCATGCCCGGCTGCAGGTCCGCGACCTTCTCGACGCCCGCGGCGAACGTGGCGGTCTTGAACTCGGGCCGTGGGTCGCGGCCCGGCTTGTCGAGCTCGGCGATGATGTCGGCGACGGTCGGGACGCCGAACCGGTCGTCGACGAAGTCGGCCGGTCTGAGCGCTCGCAAGGTTGCGGAGTTGCCGACGAGTTCCTTGACGCCCTTGCCGGTGGACTCGACGATGCGCCGCACCACCGGGTACGCCTCGGGGTGCACCGCCGAGGAGTCGAGCGGGTCGTCGCCGTCGGGGATGCGCAGGAAGCCCGCGCACTGCTCGAAAGCCTTGGGGCCCAGCCGGGCCACCTTGTGCAGGCCACTGCGCGCGCGGAACGGGCCGTTCTCGTTGCGGTGCGCCACGATCGACTCCGCGAGCCCCTCCGCGATGCCGGACACCCGGGCCAGTAGCGGCACCGAGGCCGTGTTGACGTCGACGCCGACCGCGTTCACCGCGTCCTCCACGACCGCACCGAGTGATCGGGCGAGCAGGGTTTGCGAGACGTCGTGCTGGTACTGACCGACGCCGATCGACTTCGGGTCGATCTTCACCAGTTCCGCGAGCGGATCCTGCAGGCGCCGCGCGATCGACACCGCGCCACGCAGCGAGACGTCCATGTCCGGCAGTTCGCGCGACGCGTAGGCCGACGCCGAGTACACGGACGCGCCCGCCTCCGACACCACCACCTTCGTCGGCTTGGCAGCGAGATTTCCCGTCGCTTCGCTCGCCGCGGCGACATTTCCCGTCGCTTCGCTCGCCCCGGCGACATTTCCCGTCGCTTCGCTCGCCGCGGCGAGATTTCCCGTCGCTTCGCTCGCCCCGGCGGAGATCAGCGAGATCAGTTCGCCCGCAAGCGCATCCGTCTCCCGTGAGGCGGTGCCGTTGCCGATCGCGATCAGCTCGACCCCGAAGCGGGCGACGAGCGCCGCGAGCACGGCGAGCGCGTCGTCGCCACGGTTCTGCGGCTTGTGCGGGTAGATCACCTCGGTGGCGAGCACCTTGCCGGTGCCGTCGACCACCGCGACCTTCACCCCGGTGCGGTAGCCCGGATCCAGGCCCATCGTCGGGCGCATGCCGGCCGGCGCGGCAAGTAGCAGGTCGCGCAGGTTCGCCGCGAACACGTCGACTGCGTCGTGTTCGGCCGTCTGCCGCAGCCGCATCCGGACGTCGACACCGAGTCCTACCTGCAGTCGGGTCCGCCACGCCCACCCGACCGTGTCCAGCAGCCAGCGGTCGGCCGGGCGGCCGCGGTCGGCGATGTCGAAGCGGTCGGCGATGCGACCGAGGTAGTACGTCGGCTCCGCGTCGGGGTCGGTTTCGGGGTCGAGCGCGAGACTGAGCACCTCCTCTTTCTCCCCGCGCAGCAACGCCAGGATCCGGTGTGAGGGCAGGTCGGTGAACGGCTCGTTGAACTCGAAGTAGTCGGCGAACTTGGCGCCCTCGGTCTCCTTGCCGGTGCGCACCGTCGAACGCATCTGGCCGCGCTGCCACAGGGCCTCACGCAATTCGCCGACGAGGTCGGCGTCCTCGGCGAAGCGTTCCACCAGGATCGCACGGGCGCCATCGAGCTGTTCGGAGGTGTAGTCGGCCGGGTCTGTGGACGGATCGCTCAGCAGCGCGTCGGCGACCGGCTCGTGGCCGGCCTCGCGTGCGATCTGGGCCTTGGTGCGCCGCTTCGGCTTGTACGGCAGATAGATGTCCTCGAGCCGGGCCTTGGTGTCCGCCAGCATGATTCGCTGCCGCAAAGCGTCGTCGAGCTTGCCCTGGCCGGCGATGGAGTCGAGGATGCTGGCGCGGCGCTCGTCGAGTTCGCGCAGGTAGCCGAGGCGCTCCTCGAGGGTGCGCAGCTGGGCGTCGTCGAGCCCGCCGGTGGCTTCCTTGCGGTAGCGGGCGATGAACGGGACCGTCGAACCGCCGTCGAGCAGTTCCACGGCGACCCGCACCCGCTCCTCGGTGACCGAGAGTTCCTCGGCGATGCGTCGGTTCACGCTCGGCAATTCAGCGCTGGGTGGTGCTGTCGTCACGGGGCTAGAGACTACTCGCGCGCACCGACACGGCGGCTACGGTGGCGGCAGCAGGTCGGGGCGGCGCTCGGCCGTACGGCGCAGCGCCTGCTCGTGGCGCCACGCCGCGACCTTCGCGTGGTCGCCGGAGAGCAGGATCGCCGGCACGTCGAGCCCGCGCCAACTCACCGGGCGAGTGTAGCTGGGGCCCTCCAGTAGGCCGTCCGAGAACGAATCTTCTTGATGGGACTGCTCGTTGCCGAGCACGCCGGGCAGCAGTCGAGCGACCGCCTCGACCATTACCAGCACCGCGACCTCGCCGCCGATGAGCACGTAGTCCCCGATGCTGACCTCCTCGACCCGCACCCGGCGGGCGGCATCGTCGAACACGCGCTGGTCGATGCCCTCGTAGCGACCGCACGCGAACACCACGTGCGCCTCGTTCGCCCAGCGCTGGGCGGTCGCGTGGGTGAACGGCACACCGGCCGGGGTGGGGACGACGAGCAGGGCGGCGTCGGGGCAGACCGTGTCGAGGGCGTCGCCCCACACGGTCGGTTTCATCACCATGCCGGGCCCGCCGCCGTAGGGGGCGTCGTCGACGGAGCGGTGCACGTCGTGGGTCCACGCGCGCAGGTCGTGCACCGTGAGGCTGAGCATTCCGCGGTCGATCGCCTTGCCCAGCAACGCCGTTCGCAGCGGCGCGAGGTACTCGGGGAAGATCGTGACGACATCGATTCTCATCAGGCGCGGCGCATCACAGATCCAGCAGTCCCTCGGGCGGGTCGATGGTAACGGTGCCGTCGGCGAGCGCGACCTCGGGGACGATGTCGCGGACGAACGGCACCAGCACCTCGCGGCCCTCCGGAGTGCGCACGGCGAGCAGTTCCCCGGCGGCTGAGTGCAACACCTCGGCGATGACGCCTATCTCGTCGCCGGCGACGGTGCGTACCCGCATGCCCTCGAGTTCGTGGTCGTAGAACTCGTCAGGGTCCTCCGACGGCGGCAGCGTCGCCGAGTCCACGACGAACAGCGTGCCGCGCAGGGCGTCGGCGGCGGTGCGGTCGCTGATGCCGTCGAGGCGCACCAGCAACCGCCCGGAGTGCGGGCGCGCCGACTCCACGGTGTAGGTGGTGGTCTCCTCCGACCGCCGCCGGCGCCCGGTCAGGGTCGAGCCGGGGGCGAAGCGCAGGTCGGGTTCGTCGGTGCGGACCTCGACGACCAGCTCGCCGCGCACGCCATGCGACTTGGCGACCCGGCCGACCACCAGTTCCATCTCCCGGTACGGGGTGTTCTCAGCGGTCGGTGTCGATGACGTCGACGCGGATCCCGCGCCCACCGATGCCGGTGACGAGGGTGCGCAGCGCGGTCGCGGTGCGGCCGCCGCGGCCGATCACCTTACCGAGGTCGTCGGGGTGCACGTGCACCTCGACCGTGCGGCCGCGACGTCCGGTGATCAGCTCGACCCGGACTTCGTCGGGGTTGGCGACGATTCCGCGAACCAGGTGCTCGATGGCGTCAGCGACAACTGTGCTCACTGCTCGGCAGCCTCGGCGGGCGCGTCGGTGCTCTCGGCGGCGGCCTCGGCGGGGGCGCTCGCAGCGCTTTCTGCGGACTTCGGCGCGGCCTTCTTCTTCGGGGTGGTCGCGGCGGTGAGCGGTTCGCCCCCGGCCTGCGCCAGCGCGGCGTTGAAGCGCTCGAGCTTGGTCGGCTTCGGCGCCGCCTTGCGCAGGGTGCCCTCGGTGCCGGGCAGGCCCTTGAACTTCTGCCAGTCGCCGGTGATCTCGAGCAGGTGCTTCACCGGGTCGGTAGGCTGCGCACCGACACCGAGCCAGTACTGGGCACGCTCGGAATCGATCTCGATGAGCGACGGCTCTTGTTTCGGGTGGTACTTGCCGATGGTTTCGATCGAGCGGCCGTCCCGGCGGGTGCGCGCGTCGGCGACGACGATCCGGTACTGCGGGTTGCGGATCTTGCCGAGCCGGGTGAGTTTGATCTTCACAGCCATGGTGGAGCCTTTCGTGTGGTCACGGCGCAATTCGGCGGCGCGCATGGTGTGCGTGCCCGGTTTTGCGATAACTGGGTGTTGTGACCGCCGCGCGGTGCGTAACCGGAGACGGGCGAACAGCGCCCCATTGTGCCAGACGGTGTGCGCGCCGACGAAATCGCACCCACCGCACCCGTGAGTGGTTGAAGAGTGTAGAGACTCTTCAACCACTCACGGGTGTTGAGCTGCGGTTATTCGGGCGGTTTGACGGCGAGGATGGGTTTGGGGCAGTTGAGCAGCAGCCGCTGGGCGGTGCTGCCCATGAGGAGTTTGCCGACGGGAGTGCGGTGGCGGATGCCGATGACGAGCAGTTCGGCGTCCTGCGCGGTCATCGCGTCGAGCAAAACGTCGGCGACGTCCTCGCCGACGCACTGACGGATCTCGTGCGGGACCCCGCTGGCGGTCAGCGCCTCGTCGATGCCCGCGACCTGCTCGTCGTCGGCGAAACGCGGATCCACCCACGAGTCGCCCCTGCTCGAGTTGATCACCAGCACCTTGGTGTCACGCAGTTTCGCCTCGGCGAGGCCGTGCTCGAGCGCGGCTCTGCCGTAGTCGTCGGCGCTGTATCCGATGACGATCATGCGTTATCCCGCTCCTTCTCGATCATTTCCTGCACGGTCGACTCGGGGCGGCGGTGGCGGATCAGTTGCACGATCGCCGGCAGCGCGAGCAACAGCGTGATGACGACGTAGGTCGCGATCGCGACCGGCTCGCTGAAGATGCTGCTCCAGTCACCCCCGCCGAGCTGCAGGGTCTGGCGCAGCTGCCGTTCGATGCGGGGGCCGAGGATGACGCCGATGATCAGCGGCAGCACGGGCAGCCCGAAGCGGCGCATCATCAACCCGAGCAGGCCGAACACCAGCAGCAACGCGAGGTCCAGGGGCTGCAGGTTGACCGCGAACGCGCCCAGGGTGGCGAAGAACAGGATGCCGGCATAGAGGTACGGGCGCGGGGTGCGCAGCAGCTTGGCCCACAGCGGCGCCAGCGGCAGGTTCAGCACCAGCAGCAGGAAGTTGCCGATGAACAGGCTCGCGATCAGCGTCCAGATAAGCAGCGGTTCCTTCTCGAACAACGTCGGCCCCGGGGTGATGCCGTAGGACACGAACGCGGTCAGCATCACCGCCGCGGTCGCGTTGGTCGGCAGACCCAGCGACAGCATCGGCACCAGCGTGCCCGCCGCGGACGCGTTGTTCGCCGCCTCCGGGCCGGCGACGCCCTCGATGGCGCCCTTGCCGAACTCCTCCGGGTGCTTGGTGAGCTTCTTCTCCGTGATGTAGGAGAGGAAGGTCGGCAGCTCCGCACCACCCGCGGGCAGCGCCCCGAATGGGAAACCGTAGGCGGTGCCGCGCAGCCACGGCTTCCACGAGCGTTTCCAGTCCGACTTCGCCATCCACGGCCGCCCCACCGGGATCACCTCGAGCGGACGCCGCCGCAGATGCGCCGCCACCCACAACGCCTCACCGAGGGCGAACACCGCGACCGCAACGACGACCAGGTCGATGCCGTCCGCGAGCTGCGGCAACCCGAACGTCGCACGCGGCTGGCCGGTGAGGAAATCGATGCCGACCAGGCCGATCGCCAGGCCGAGCAGCAGCGAGATGACCCCACGCAGCTTGGAGTTGCCCAGGATCGCGGTGACCGCGACCATCGCCAGCAGCATGATCGCCAGGTACGACGGCGCACCGAGGGTGACGGCCCAGCTCGACACGATCGGCGCGAAGAGCACCAGCAGCATCGTGCCGATGCTGCCGGCGACGAACGACCCGATCGCGGCGGTGGCAAGCGCCTGCGCCGCGCGGCCCGCCCGCGCCATCTTGTTGCCCTCGATCGCGGTGATCACCGACGCCGACTCGCCGGGCGTGTTGAGCAGAATCGAGGTCGTCGACCCGCCGTACATGCCGCCGTAGTAGATGCCGGCGAACATGATGAACGCGGCGCTGGGGCTGACGTTGTAGGTAATGGGGAGGAGCAGCGCGACCGTCATCGCCGGTCCGATGCCGGGCAGCACCCCGACCGCCGTGCCCAGCAGCACGCCGATCACCGCGTAGAGCAGGTTCATCGGGGTCACCGCTTGGGAGAACCCCTCCATCAACCAACTGAGATTGTCCATGTCACAAGATCCCGTCGAGGATGCCGGCCGGCAGCGGGATGCCGAGCCCGACGTAGAAGAGGTAGAAGCTGCCGAACGCCAGCACCGCCCCGATCGCGATGTTGCGCACCCAGTGGTGACTGCCCAGCACGGTCGCCGACGCCGCGAACAGGAACGTGCCGGTGATCGCCCAGCCGAGCGGGACGATCAACACGATGGTCGCGACGAAGATCGCGATCAGCAGACCCACGGTCTTCCAGTCCGACGGCTCGGACAGGTCGATGTCCTCACCCCCCTCGGCCTCGCCGGTCTCCCCGCGCAGGATCGCGACCGCGAACACCACCGCGCACACCAACATGGCGATCCCGATCGCGATCGGGAACAGCTTCGGCCCGACCGGGTCGACCTTGGCGAAGGCGTTGGTCAGGCTCATCGCATCCACGATCAGGAACACCCCGACCACCGCGAGCACCACACACACGATGAACTGCGCCTTGTCGACGCGGCGCTGCGAGGCCTCGACGGGGGCGGCCGGGGTGTCGGCGCCCGCGCTCATGCCAGCCCCAGCTGGCTGAGGGTGGAGCCGACTCGCTCGTCCTGTTCGACGAGGAACTGCTCGAACTCCGGGCCCGTGACGAACGCGTCGGTCCAGCCGTTCTTCACCAGGGCCTCCTTCCACGCGTCGGTGTTGTGCAGTTCGGTCAGGGCCTCCACCATCGCGGTGCGGGCCTCCTCGGAGATGTCGGGCGGGGCGAGGATGCCGCGCCAGTTGGTGAACTGCAGATCGATTCCCGCCTCGGTCAACGTCGGCGCATCGACATCGGGCAACCGCTCGGCACCCGACACCGCGAGCACGCGGAGTTGACCGGCCTCGATCTGGTCGACGAACTCGCCCAGACCCGAGGTGCCCGCGTCGATCTTCTTGCCGAGCAACGCAGTGAGCAGGTCGCCGCCGCCGTCGTAGGAGACGTAGTTGACGGTCGTCGGATCAACCCCCACCGCCTGGGCAGTCTGCATCGGGAACAGGTGATCGGGCCCACCGGGCGAGGAACCGCCGCCGATCGTGATCGAGGACGGGTCCGCCTTCCAGGCCGCGACGAGGTCGCCGACCGTCTGATACGGCGAGTCGGCGGGCACGAGGATGCCCTCCTGCTCCTCGACCATCTTCGCCAGCGGGGTCGCGTCGGTGACGCGGTCCTGCGCGCCGTTGGTGTAGCCGGCGCCGACCACGCCGAGGCCCATCATCATCATGAGGTCGTCGTTGCCGCGCTCGTTCATCAGCCGCGCCATCGCGACGGTGCCGGCGGCGCCGATGACGTTGAACACCTCGACGCGACCGGTGATGTCCTCGTCTTCCATGATCTTCACGGCGGTGCGGGCGGTGAGGTCGTACCCGCCGCCGGGGCTGTTGGGCACCATCATCCGCATCCGTTGCAGTGCCTGGTCCTCGCTCCGGGTCACGCCACAGGCGCTCACCAGGATCGTCGCGAGCGCGACGATGGCGGTGAGCCATACGCCACGCCTAAATCTCGACATAGCTTCCCTCCTCCACGAGGTGTGATTCGGACGTAATACTGGGCACAGGAGTGGCTGCGGTCACGGATACGAACGAAACGGAAGTAAAGTTCTTTGTGGTCACGGATCGCGCATAGCGGACGCAGCGTGGCGGGCAAGTTCCTGCTGCTGAATCTTGTCGTGCTCGCGGTGGTGCTGTGTGCGGTCGGGGCGGTGTCGGTCCGGGTGTCGACCGACGAGTTCGGCAACCTGCGCGGGCAACGGATGATCGCGGTCGCGGAGAACGTCGCGTCGACGCCGATCGTTCGCGACCAACTCGACAACCGCGACGTCGGCAGCGTGCTCGCGCCCGAGGTCGACCGGGCGGTGAACCTCTCCGGCGCCGACCTGGCCGAGATCGTCGGCCCGGACGGGGTCGTGCTGGTCTCCTCCGATCCCACCCGGATCGGCGCGGACGGCGAACTCGGGCCGAGCGACGCGGCGACCGGTCGCGCCTGGTCGGGTGACCTCGACATCGCGGGTGCGCACTCGATCGTCGGGCACGTCCCGGTGCTCGACGTCGACGGCGACGTGCTCGCGGTGGTGTCGGTCAGCGACGGCTACCCGTCGGTGTGGGAACTGCTCACCGACGGCGGCGCGCAGTTGTTGCTCTACCTCGGAATCGGCGCCGCGCTCGGGCTGGTCGGCTCGTATCTGCTCGCCCGTCGGCTCGACCGCGACACCCGTGGGCTCGAGGTCGCCGAGATCGCGAGCCTTGCCGACCACCGCGAGGCGCTGCTGCACAGCATCCGCGAGGGCGTGGTCGCGGTGGACAACGAGGGCGAGATCACCGTGCTCAACGACAGCGCGCAGGAGCTGCTGGGCTTGCCCGACGACGCCGTCGGGCGGCGGGTCGACGACGTCGGCCTCGACCCTGCGGTGCGGGACTTCCTGCTCTCGGAATCCAGCGAGCATGACGTCGTCATCTCCACGGGCGACCGGGTGCTGGCGCTGAACCGCCAGCCCGCATCGAGCCGAGGGCAGCGCATCGGTACTGTGACCACGATGCGTGACTCGACCGAGCTTGCCTCGATGCAGAGCCAACTCACCTCGCACAAGAGCGTCACCGACACTCTTCGGGCCCAGACGCACGAATTCGCCAATCAGCTGCACACCATTTCGGGCCTGACTCAGCTCGGCGAGTTCGAGGCGGTGACCGAGCTGATCGGCACCCTCACCCGTCGGCGCGCCGAGATCAGCGACGCGGTCACCCGACGCATCACCGACCCCGCGGTCGCCGCCCTGCTCATCGCGAAGACCACACTGGCCGCGGAATCCGGTGTCGCACTGGAACTCACCGACGATTCGCGGCTCGCCGCGCTCGATCCGGCGCTGTCCACCGACGTCATCACGATCCTCGGCAACCTGATCGACAACGCCGTGGACGTCTCCGAGGGCAGCGCCGGGGCGAAGGTGACGGTCCGGGTGACCGATCGCGACGGCCTGCTGATCGAGGTCGCCGACACCGGGCCCGGGGTGCCGCCCGACGCGCGCGAGACGATCTTCGCCCGCGGCGTCACCTCCAAGCCCGACGTTCCGGGCGGCCGCGGTGTCGGGTTGGCGCTGGTGCGGCTGGTCAGCACGCAGCACGGCGGCAGCGTCGCGGTCACCGACACCGAAACCGATTGCAGCGGGGCGCTGTTCACGGTGCGGCTACCCCACTCCGCGGTGGGGGCGGGCCGATGACGGCGCAGCGGCCCTTCGAAGTGCTCGTCGTCGACGACGATTTCATGGTCGCCGACATCCACCGCCGCGTCGTGGACGGCACCCCCGGCTTCCACACGGTCGCGGTGGCGCGCAGTGGCACCGAGGCACTCGACCTGGTCGCCGAGCACTCCCCCGACCTCATCCTGCTCGACGTGTACCTGCCCGACCTCACGGGGCTCGAGGTGCTGCGCCGGCTGCGCGCGGACGGGAACTCGGCGGGCGTCATCATGATCACGGCCGCCCGCGAACTCGACACCGTCAGCACCGCCTTGCACGGCGGAGCCACCGACTACTTGATCAAACCGTTCGAATTCGCTGCGCTGCAAGACAAGCTGCGCGCGTTCGCGGGGCGGATGAACGCACTCGACGCCGGCAGCGGCGCAGACCAGTCGCTCGTCGACACGCTGTTCGGCGTCGGCAAACCCTCGCCGCAGGTGGTGCTGCCGAAGGGGCTCAGCGCCGAGACGGGCCGCGTCGTGCTCGAGACGGTCCGCAAACACGGCGAGGTGTCGGCGACGGAATGCGCCGACCTGGCGGGAATGTCGCGCGTCAGCGCACGCCGCTATCTCGAGTACTACCTCGAACGCGGCGACCTCGAGATCCGACTACAGTACGGCCGCGCCGGGCGGCCGGAGCGGCGGTACAAGACGCGC
>DATDBL010000212.1:0-4726 GCA_036524855.1 Aldersonia sp.
GTGCCGGCACGTCGGTGTCGCGCAGACCCTGGCCGAGGAAGATCGGGCGGTCGTAGTCGGCATACGGCGTGCGCATGTAGTCGGCCAGCGCCGGCTACACGCCGGGGATCGACGCGACGGGCTCTGCGAGAAAGTCCCGAAGCTGCAGTCCTGCAACTTCTTTCGTCATGTCGGCAAAGCACAGAGTGTGGGCGAGGTCGAAAAGTCGGTGGCCGAGTGGGCTCAGGATCGACGCCGGGTCGAGGTCGGGGCGGGCATCGGCGAACCCCGCCCAAAGGTAGGCGGCGTAGGTGTTCAGGGGCGCCGGGAGCGCGACGGGTGGCAGGTAGGGACCGGCGAGAGCGAACACCGTCTCGAAGTTGGCCGGTATGCCGGTCGCGACCACGCCGCGGTAGTCGAGATCTGTGCCGGCCGACAGTGCCGTCGCGCGCTGGGCGGCGTTGAGCGCGGCGCCGGCGCCCTGCGACTGGCCGACGATCGCCCACCGGTTCGCGAGCGGAAGGCCGAGCTGGTGGGCCGCGCGCACGGAATCGACGACAGACATCGCCTCGACCTGCCCGTTGAGGTAGCTCATCAGGCCGGGGGTGCCGAGGCCCTGGTAGTCGGTGGCGACGATCGCGTAACCCTGGTCGAGCCAGTGCGAGAGATAGGTCGTGTTGCGCGGACTGTTCGGCACCGTCGACGGGGCACAGTCGTCGCCGATGCCGGTGGTGCCGTGCGCCCACGCGATCACCGGGTAGCCGCCCGGCGGTGGCGGCGAGGCCGGCAGGAACACCGCGCCGGTGCTGGTGGCGGGGTTGCCGCGCACGTCCGGCGTCGAGTAGTGGATGCGCAGCGCGCGTCCTGCGCTCGGCAGGCTCACCGCCGGATCCAGCGTGGTCTGCGCGATCAACGTGCCGGACGGCGGGATCGGGCCCGCGTAGTCGCGGACGTCGAGGCCCGACCAGACGGGTGCGGCGTGGGCGGTGGCGGCGCCGAGGAGAAGCGTGGTGGCGAGCACTGTGGCGACAGCGACGACGGCGACGATCCGCGGTGACCTCACAATGGCAGCGTAGGCGCCGCGCGATTCCTTCAGCACTCGCAATGCGGATCCCGGTCGAACGCCTCGAGCCGGCACGCGCACGACGCGCGGATCGGCATGTCCGCGCGCGCCTGCGCGAGTTCGAGTTGGCGACCGATGATCGTCGCCTCCTCGGTGCGGCCGAGCCGTTGCAGGCATTCGTGGTACCCGTGCAGGCTCCAGACGTTGCCCGGGTGCTGGCACGGCCGGCTCAGCGTCGCGTCGAACCCGAGGTCGGCGGCGTACACCGCGGCGGCCTCCGCGACCTGGCCCTGCTCGAGCAGCAGCGCCCCGAGTGCGTGCCGGGTCGGCTGCATCCACCCCCACGGCTCGTCGTAGGGCAGCGCGTCGTCGAGCGCGACCGCGTGGCGCAGCGCGGTGAACGCCTCGTCGAAACGGCCTTCCCGGTAGGCGATCTCGCCGTCGAGCATGGCCGCCGCGACCGCGAGGATGTCACGCGCGGTGTTGTTGAACACATATCGCGACTCCGGAATCTGGGTGTAGGCAGCGGCGAACTGCTCGCGCTGCGCGTGCGCCTCGGCGAGCCGCCCGAGCGAGGCGCACGCGACCGCGCGGCCGTAGTGGACGGTGGCGGCGGTGGTGCAATAGAGCGCGGTATCGGCCGGAACCGGTTGCGCGACAAGGTCCTCCCAGCGGCCGAAGCGGATCAGTACGTGGCTGCGCAGCGGCACCAACGCCTCGAGCCAGTCCGCCATCGGCGGGCTTTCGATGCTCAGCAGTTCCGGCGTCAGTTGGGCGGCGAGTTCGTCGGCCGCCTCGAGCGCGACCGCGCAGCGGCCCTGGAACATCGCCGAGTACACGACGAAGTGCAGATCGTGGGCGCGGTAGAGCGAGTAGAAGTTCAGCGGCCCGGCGCGGTCGAGGAATTTGCGGTCGGCCGCCACCGCCGCCTGGTTCGCCCGGATCGATGACTCGTAGTCGCCGCAGAGCACGTCGATATGGCTGGGCATGTGCAGCAGGTGACCGGCGTCGGGAACCAGTCCGCGCAGCCGGTCGGCGGCGGGTAGTGCCTGCTCGGGGTGCGCCGACATCTCCAGCGCGTGCAGATACAGGTGCAGCGCGCCGGGATGCTGTGCACCGGTCGAAGTCGCGAGCACCGCGTCGAGTAGCGCGACCGCGTCGACGACCCGCGAATCCGGCGCCGGCTCGCCGGTGGTGGTGTTCCACAGCGCCCACGCGGTGAGGTTGAGCAGGGCGTCGGCGGTGAGCGTGATGACATCGAGGTCGTCCGGGAAGTCCTGCGCGAGCGCGGTCATCGCGTCCGCGTACGCGCGGCCGCCGGCCTCGAGTGCGGCTACGTCGGTGGGGTCGGCCGAGGGGTAGCGCGCCCGCAGTGCCTCGATCAGCTCCCGCTCGAGGTCGCTGGCGCGGCCGGTGCCCGCCGCGTCGAGTTCGGCCCGCGCCCGTGCGAGCGAGTCCGCGAGGTCGACGGCGTCGAACGCCTCCCAGGCCTTGTTGTAGTTGGGCCCGATCGCGTAGGCGATGCCCCACCGCGCGATCGCAAGGTCGGCGTCGAGATCGAGCGCGCGCTCGAAGCAGGCGATCGCCTCGTCGTGGTTGAAGGCGTACGCCCACACCAGCCCGCGGTCGAACCACAGCTGCGCGTCCGGGCTGGCGGTGTCGACCGCGCGGTGGAACGAGCCCAGGTCGTAGTAGGGCTCGGGCGCGACGGTCGGATCGGCCACCATCGCGTCACTCCGGTTCAACGTAGCGCGGGAACACCGGTGCGGGAGCGGGCAGGTCGCGGCCGGCGGGCAGCGCGGTGGCGAGGTCGGCGAACTGGCGGTCGTCCTGGCCGAGCAGGTCGAGGATCTTGCCCGCCGAGGTGGGCATCACCGGTTGGATCAGGATGCCGACGATGCGCAGCACCTCCAGCGTCGTGTACAGCACGGTCGCCATCCGGTCCGGGTCGGTCTTGCGCAGCTTCCACGGTTCCTGCGCGGAGAAGTACCGGTTGGTCTCGCCGACCACGTGCCAGGTCGCCTCCAACGCGTGGTGCAGCGCCTGCACCTCGAAGGCCTGGCGGCAGCGCTCGAGCAGGCCGCCCGCGAGGTCGAGCAGGGCGCGGTCGTCGGCGGTGAACTCGCCCGGCGTCGGCACCTTCGCGTCGCAGTTCTTCGCGACCATCGTCAGCGAGCGCTGCGCGAGGTTGCCGAGTTCGTTGGCGAGGTCGGCGTTGATGCGAGTGACGATCGCCTCGTGGCTGTAGCTGCCATCCTGGCCGTAGGAGATCTCGCGCAGCAGGAAAAACCGGACGGCGTCGAGGCCGTACTCGTCGACGAGTTCGAGCGGGTCGACGACGTTGCCGATCGACTTCGACATCTTCTCGCCCTTGTTGTAGAGGAATCCGTGCACGAACACCCGCTTCGGCAGTTCGATGCCGGCTGACATCAGGAACGCCGGCCAGAACACGGTGTGGAAACGGGTGATGTCCTTGCCGATGATGTGCACGTCGGCCGGCCAGAACTTCCGGAACGCCGCCGACTCGGTGTCCGGGAAGCCGACGCCGGTGATGTAGTTCGTGAGCGCGTCGACCCACACGTACATGACGTGATCCGGATGGTCGGGGACGGGGACACCCCAGTCGAAGGTCGTGCGGGAGATCGACAGGTCCTTCAGCCCGGCGGAGACGAAGCTGCGCATCTCGTTGCGTCGCGTCGCCGGCTCGAGGAACTCGGGGTGCCGTTCGTAGAGGTCGAGCAGCTTGTTCTGGTAGGCCGAGAGCCGGAAGAAGTAGCTGTTCTCCTCGGTCCACACGACCGGCGTGTTCGTTTCGGTCGACACCCGGTTGCCGTCGCCGAGCAGCGTCGTCTCGGCCTCGGTGTAGAACGCCTCGTCGCGGACCGAATACCAACCTGCGTACGTGTCGAGATAGATGTCGCCGTTGGTGAGCATCCGGTTCCAGATCTCGAAGCAGGCGAGCTGATGGTCGGCGTCGGTGGTGCGGATGAACCGGTCGTAGGAGATGTCGAGGACCTTGTCCATCGTCTCGAACACCCCGGAGTTGCGCGCCGCGAACTCCTCGACCGGCAGGCCCTCCGCCTGTGCGGTGTGCTGCATCTTCTGGCCGTGCTCGTCGGTGCCGGTCATGAAGAACACGTCGTAGCCGTCGAGTCGTTTGAACCGGGCGATGGCGTCGGCGGAGATGTACTCGTAGGCGTGCCCGATGTGCGGTGCGCCGTTGGGGTACGCGATCGCGGTGGTGATGTAGAAGGCGGGCCGGTCGGATGCGCTCATGGTGGCGCTTACTCTATCGGCGTGGCCAAGACCCGACCCGCTCCGGACCCGCCCGAACCGCTCGCTCCGCTGATCGACGCGCACACCCATCTCGACGCCTGTGGCGCTACCGATGCCGCGTCGGTGTCCGTGATCGTGGACCGCGCGGCCGCGGTCGGGGTCGGCCATGTCGTCACCATCGCCGACGACCTCGACGCCGCCCGGTTCGCCGTCGACGCCGCGCACTGGGACGAGCGGGTGTTCGCCGCGGTCGCGTTGCATCCCACCCGGGCCGACGCGCTCGACGACGCCGCCAAGGCCGAGATCGAGCGGCTCGCCCGCGACCCCCGCGTCGTCGCGGTCGGCGAGACCGGGATGGACTACTACTGGCCCGGCAAACTCGACGGCTGCGCGGACGTCGAGACGCAG
>DATDBL010000213.1:0-7605 GCA_036524855.1 Aldersonia sp.
CCACCACCACCACCACCAAGACAACGACGACCACGACGACCACGACGCCCCCGCCGTTGTTCCAGCTTCCGGGGATTCAACTGCCGGTCATACCGCTACCCACCGAGCTGTTCCCACCCGCCCCGCAACCACCGGTTGGTAACGGCCAGACGCCTCGTTGATAACGGGCTTCGCGGCAGCAACGCAGAACCTGTTCGACGCCGCGCTCACCACCGGCCGCTTCCTCTGCCACGGCGTCCGTAGGATCGGACTATGTCTGTGATCACGGAATCCGAGGTGCGCTCCGCTCTGTCGCGAGTAATCGACCCGGAGATCCGCAAACCGATCACCGAACTCGGGATGGTCAAGAGCGTCGCGGTCGGCGCCGATTCCAGCGTCGACGTCACGGTCTACCTCACTATCGCCGGGTGCCCGATGCGCACCGAGATCACCGACCGCGTCACCAAGGCCGTCGCCGATGTCCCGGGCGCCGGTGCGGTGCGGGTCGAACTCGACGTGATGAACGACGACCAGCGCACCGAACTGCGTCGGCAACTGCGCGGCGACTCGACCGAACCGGTGATCCCGTTCGCCCAACCCGAGTCCCGCACCCGCGTCTACGCCGTCGCCTCCGGCAAGGGAGGTGTCGGAAAGTCCAGCGTCACAGTGAATCTCGCGGCGGCGATGGCGGCACGCGGGCTGTCGGTCGGGATCCTCGACGCCGACATCTACGGCCACTCCATTCCCCGCATGCTCGGCACCGACGCGCGACCCACCCAGGTCGAGCGGATGATCATGCCGCCGATCGCACACGACGTACGGATGATCTCGATCGCGCAGTTCACCAAGGGCAACACGCCCGTGGTGTGGCGCGGTCCGATGCTGCACCGGGCGCTGCAGCAGTTCCTCGCCGACGTGTTCTGGGGCGACCTCGACATCCTGTTGCTCGACCTGCCGCCGGGCACCGGCGACGTCGCGATCTCGGTGGCGCAGCTGATCCCGAACGCGGAGATCCTCGTCGTCACCACCCCGCAGCAGGCGGCCGCGGAGGTCGCCGAGCGTGCGGGGGCGATCGCGTTGCAGACCCGGCAGCGCGTCGTGGGCGTGGTGGAGAACATGTCGTGGCTCGAACTGCCCGACGGCACCCGGATGGAAGTGTTCCAGTCCGGTGGTGGGCAGGCGGTGTCGGAGCGGCTCTCGCGGGCCGTCGGGGCGGAGGTCCCGCTGCTCGGTCAGATCCCGCTCGACCCCCAGGTGACCAAGGCGGGCGACGACGGGACGCCGATCGTGCTGAGCCGACCGGACTCCCCCGCCGCCAAGGCGTTGCTGGAGGTCGCCGACAAGCTGTTCGTGCGTCGGCGCGGGCTCGCCGGCATGTCGCTGGGGATCGACACCGCCCGTCGGGGCTGATCCGGCACAGTACGCTGGGCCGCATGACGCAGCGGTACACCCCGGAAGGGAATTCGGCTCTCGACGCCATCGCGACCCGGCACGGTCTCTCGCGCAGCGCGGTCGATGCCATGCTGCTGGCGGTGAACCTCGGCGGCGGCACGATGGCGCAGTTCTCCGTTCCCGAACTCGGCGGCAGCGGCCAGTGGATGCGCGGCGGCATGACGATGGTCGGGGACATGTTCGACAACGCGCTCAAGGCCCGCGTCGACGCGCTGTGCAACGATCTGTCGAACCTGCTCGCCACCACCACGGTCTTCCCGGCCGCGCCGACACCTGCGCGCGCGAGCCAGCAGCAGTACCAGGGCACGGGCGGCGGGTTCGGTTCCGCGCAGGGCGGTTTCGGGCAGGGTTCGAACAACTGGTGGCCCGCCGAATTGGGCGTCCCGTCCAGCAGCGGCGGCCAGAACGACTCCCGCTACGCCTTCTTTCCCGCAGTGCGCCGCCTCGCTGTGCTGACCGGCGGGCAACTGCGTGTATTCGACACCCTCGACCACAACATCGGCGGGGTGTCGCAGCAGCAGGGGTCGGGGCCGCAGAGCCTCCAGTTCTCCAGCCAGCTAGGCACTTTCACCGTCGGCAGCCTCCCCGAGGTCACCCCGGGCGGCCACGGCCAGTCGGATCAGCCGGTCCAGCAACCGGCCCAGCCGGTGGCGGTGACGCAGCCGGTCGTGCCCGCTGCGCCGTCTGCGCCTGCACCGACCAGGGCATCCGACAAGGCGGGCGGTGGGTCGTCATCCAACGAGATCGTCGCCTCGATCGAGGCCCTCGCCGGCCTGCACCAGCGCGGCATCCTCAGCGACGAGGAGTTCGCGACCAAGAAGGCTGAGTTGCTGGCGCGGTTGTAGTCACTGCGCCGCCGACGTCGTCGGCGCCGGTGCGGGGGTGGCGCCGGCGATCTGCGAGGTCGCGGTGATCGCCATGGTGGAGAACATCTTTCCGGAGAAGCCGAAGAGCAGGGCGAGAGCGAGGGCCACCTGAGGCGGCGGCTGTTGGGTCACCTGCTCGAAGGACTGGTCGAGTACGTCAACCTGGGCCAGGAGATTCACCACGAACAGGCCCGCAACCGCCGTCAGTGCTCCGGCGACCGGGCTGAGCACACGCACACCCCACGTCGACTGTTTGGAATCCGGGTTGCGGGCGTCGATGAGCGGGGCGAGAAATCCCCCGACGGCACCGACGAGCATCACGTTGAGATATCCGAGAACGCTCCCGACGGCGATGATGCCCCACAACCCGACCAGTGCGAGCCAAAGCGAGGCTCGCTCGCGATCGAATTCGGAACGCAGCTCCGCGTCCTCGCGCGCGTGGCACAACTCGTCCGCGTGGAACACGAGCATGCGTCGTCCGTTCGTAGTCGCGTCCCGCGCGTCGAAGCCGGCCTGGAGCTTATCTGCTGTCCCCTTGTCTATCTTCGCAAGCTTGACGAACACCGGTTCCGCGAACGACGCGAGATCGCGCGCGGGTACCAAGTAAGCGCGGTGCCTACTGAGTCCGTTCACGGTCTGTTGAACAGCCATCAGTTCGTTGAGGTGTACCGCCTTGAACGCCCGTTGAAAGAAATTGCCGCGGTTGGTCAGCAGCTCCGTCTGTACATCCGCGAGGGACTCCTTAACCTTCCAGCTGACTTCCCGGTCGATGGCACGATCGACGCGTTCAGCGACCTCGATCAGAGTGACGAGTCGCTCGATCTGGGACTTCAGCAACCACTGTCGTGGGGACGCGATCATCCAGCTGTAGGTCAGCCAGACGACTACGAGGTAGACAAGTCCGACCAAGAGCAAGACGAAGAAGGTTGGCCAGTTCACAATCCCCCTGGTGCCACACGGTCTCTGTGCCGCACCCGACTTTGCCGCATCCTCGCTCGCCGAGCACGAGTAGCGGACTACTCGAACCTCAGGTCGCGTCGGGGTCGATCGGCGGTCGCTCACCCACCGAGAGGGGCTTCTGACGTCGCACCGGCGGCGGAGGCGTCCCGGGGGTACCGGGCTTCCCGTTGTCGAAGGTGCCGGTGAAGATCGAGTCGTCGCCGTCGAGCAGGTGCTTGGTGATGACGGACTTCGGCGTCATTCCCCGCAGTTGGTTCAGGTCCGACAGCGGCTGACGCAGGTCGTCGAACTCGGGCCCGAGCTCCTTCTTGAGCTGGTCGGACGCACCGCTGGCGTAGTCCCGCGCCTGCCGCAGCGCCCGCGTCGTCCACTGCACCGCACCGGGGAGTCGCTCGGGACCGAGGATCACCAGCGCCGCCACCAGCAGCACCATCATCTCGCCCCAACCGACACTTCCGAACACCCCGCCAGGATACGCGTGGGCGCTCCAGACCCCCCGCACGGAAGTTGATCACGCTCGACTGGCCGCCGACACGCCGGGAAATGAGGCCACACGAGCGTGATCATCGAGCGCGGCGCATGCCACCGCGCCCGCACAAGCGATCACGAGCGAACGCTGCGAACACGCCGACACAGCAGCCACGAATTGCCCGTGATCACCGCGTCCCGGGGCAAGCGAGCCCGCGACACCGCTCATATGGTCGCCGACACGCCGCGAAACCCGGCCACTCGGGCGTGATCAGCGCCGTGTGGCCAGGCCCCGACCTGCGCCAGAGCAGTCAGGGGCACCCTCAGCAGCGTCACCGCGCGAGTGAGGGTCCCCTGATGAGCGAAAACGACGGTGAGGGGACCCCTCAGTAGCGCACGGGTGCGACCCTCAGTCCGACCCCAACGTCACCGTCACCTCGACTGGGCGCCCGTCGCGAATCAGCGTCACCGGCACGACCGCGCCGATCCCCTGCGACTGCACCGCCACGACGAGCTCGTCGGCGCTGGTCACCTCGCGGTCACCGACCTTCACGATCACGTCACCCTCGACGATGCCCGCTTGCTGGGCCGGGCTGCCGGCGCGTACGTTCGCGACCTCCGCGCCGCTGATGGCGTCGTTGACGACTGAGCGGGCGTTGATTCCGAGGTCGGGATGGCGCACCTCGCCGTCGCGGATGAGCGCCTGTGCCACGTCGGTGACGACGTCGGCTGGGATCGCGAAGCCGAGGCCCACCGACCCCCCGCTCTCGCTGCGGATGGCGCTGTTGATGCCGATCACGTGACCGTCGACGTCGACGAGCGGGCCACCGGAGTTGCCGGGGTTGATCGCCGCGTCGGTCTGCACCGCGTCGATGACCGCGTCGGTGTCGGTGCCCTCTCCGCTGAGCCGCACCGGCCGGTGCAGCGCAGAGACGATCCCCGACGTCACCGTCTTGGACAGCCCCAGCGGCGACCCGACGGCTACGACGTCTTCGCCGACCTGCACGTCGGCGGACTTGCCCATCTCGGCGACGGTGAGGTTGTCGACGTCGACCTTGACCACGGCGAGGTCGGTCTTGATGTCGCGACCGACGATGCCGCCGGGGACCTTGGCGCCGTCGGAGAACACCACCTGCAGCGTCGAGTTGGCGGGATCGCTGGCGGCCATGGAGATGACGTGGTTGTTGGTGACGATGTAGCCGTCGCCGTCGATCACCACACCGGACCCGGTGGAAGCGTTGTCGCCGAGCGCCACCTGAATCGACACGACCGCGGGCAGCACCGCGTCCGCGACGGCGCCGACCTGGTTCGGAGGACGCTCCACCGCGTCCGCCTGCTGCAACGACACCCGCTGCGACGTCAGGTTCTGGCCGGCCTCGGCGGTGAGCCGACCCACCAGCCCGCCGACCAGGCCGACCAGCAGAGCGACGCCCGCGAGCGCGAGCAGCGCCTTCGGTGCGACCCGCGAGCCGAACAGCACCTCGCGCACGCCCAGCCTCCGCGCGGGTGACGCCACGGTGACCTCCGCGCGCGGCACAGCAGGTGGACCCAGCCGGGCGCCGGCGGTCGGATCGCGCCAGGGGTCGGCCGGCGCGGAGTCGGTAGCGGCGTCGAAACCGCCGGCGGGGTCGCGCTGAATCGACTCGGTGGCGTCGGCGGGACGGCCGAATGCCTCGGCGAGGATCGGGTCGGGCGGGCGCACGGTCGGGGCCGGACGGCCGGGGGACGGCGCATCGGAACCGGCGAACGAGCCGCACACGCCGTCCGGCCGGCCGAACACGTGTTCGGAGGCGGGATCGACGTCGGGGCGGTAGACGGGCCGCGGACCGAGCACAGGGGCGTCCGGCGGGCGCAGGCCCCCGCTCTCGAAATCCGAGCTCACGCCGCCGACTCTACTTGCGGCGGAACAGCGACCATCGCCTGCTCTCGAACGCGAGGTTCATGTCGGGCCGGCACGCAGAGAAGTCGCTGTGCGGGATGGCGCTGAGCGCACCGAGCAGGGACGCGGGCATCGCGATGTCGGCGGCGCGGCGAAGTTCGATGCGGGCCTGCCGCTGCGCATCGACGTCGGCGCTGCACTCCGGGCACAACGCCAGGTGGCTGGCGGCACGCATGAACGCACCGCTACGAAGTTCGTTGTCGACGAACGCGGCGATCGCCTCACTGGCGAGGTGCTCGGTGGAACCGAACCGTCGACCCGGGAACGGCTCGGGTGGTTCGTGTCCGCCCCGCGTCATCGCTGCCTCCGAAAAAGTCACTCGACCAACTCGTCCTTGCTCTCGTGCGCCGCCAGATACTCCCGGATCGCCTGTCGGCCGCGGTGGATTCGACTGCGAACGGTGCCGAGCTTCACTCCCAGTGTGGCACCGATCTCCTCGTACGACAGACCTTCTATGTCGCACAACACGACGGCGGCACGGAACTCCGGGGCTAGCGAGTCCAACGCGGACTGCAGATCGGGACCGAGGCGGGCGTCGTGATAGGCCTGCTCGGGGCTCGGTCCGTTCGATGGGACGCGCTCGTAGTCGTCGGGCAGGGCCTCCATCCGGATGCGGTTGCGCCGACGGACCATGTCCAGGAACAAGTTGGTGGTGATGCGATGCAGCCAGCCCTCGAACGTGCCGGGCTGGTAGCTCGACAGCGAACGGAACACCCGGATGAAGGTCTCCTGGGTGAGGTCGTCGGCGTCGTGCGCATTGCCGGACAGGCGGTAGGCCAGCCGGTACACCCGATCGGCATGCTCCCGAACCAATTCGTCCCACGACGGCATCGCGGCATGGTCCCCGGTCGCGTCGAACACGGCGGTGCCGGCGAGGGCAGCCGCGCCCGCGAGATCCGTGCCTGCGACAGCACCGGATGCCTCGGTAACCGAAGTCGTGGTGATCTCGGGCAGGTTCGCAGTATCGCGCGCCTCGGGCAGCATGTGGATGGGGTGAACCTCCTCGTCGGGACCGCAGAACCCCTCGGCGGAGCCCACGCGCTGTACGTCTCCAACTCCGCGGCGGCTCGATTTGTTCCGAGCCGCCCGGCAGCGTCGGCGGACGGCGCGTCGCGGTCGTGCGGTTCGTGCAGGCCTACTCTTTCCGATCCGGTTATGGCCGTCGTGTGAGAATCCTGAGCGTTGCCTGAGAATCCGGGCCGATCTTCGAAGGTCTCCTCGTCGCGCCTCTGCGACCTGCGCCGACCTGCGGACTAGCCTCCAACACGTGGCCAGCAACCCGGAACAGATCATCAGCTACACCGAGGAATCGGTCGTCGAGGACGAGGTGCTCGCATCGGCCCGCGAGCGTGCCGTCGATCTCGGGGCAAACCCGATCAGCCCGTCCGTGGGCGCGATGCTGAGTGTGTTCGCGCATCTCGTCGCGGCGAGGGCAGTGGTCGAGGTCGGCACCGGCGGTGGCGTGAGCGGGCTGTGGCTGATCGACGGCATGCGTCCCGACGGGATCCTGACCACGATCGACGCCGAACCCGAGCACCAGCGCGCCGCCAAGGATGCCTTCCGCGCCGCCGGGATCCCGGCCCCTCGAACCCGGTTGATCAACGGCCGCGCCCTCGACGTGCTGCCCCGTCTCGCCGACGGCGCCTACGACCTGCTGTTCGTCGACGCCACCCCGCTCGACCAGCCACACTATGTCGAGCAGGGAATCCGGCTGCTGCGCCCGGGCGGGTTGTTCGCGCTGCACCATGCCCTGCTCGGCGGTCGGGTCGCCGACGCCGGCCAGCGCGACGCAGCCACCACCGCGGTCCGCGCCGCCGCCCGCGCGATCGCCGAGGACGAGCGCCTCACCTCGGTGCTCGTCCCACTCGGCGACGGCCTGCTCTGCGCCGTCCGGGGCGAATAACCGCAGCTCAGCACCCGTGAGTGGTTAACGAGTCCAGG
>DATDBL010000214.1:0-17315 GCA_036524855.1 Aldersonia sp.
ACTCGCCCGCTGAGCCACAAGTTCACAATTTGATAACAGGAATCCCGTGGGGGCGTCGACCGGTTCCGCGCGGCCGAAACCTGTCGGTGGTCGCCGCTACGTTCGGGTCATGGTTCTGATTCCCGCCTCGCAGCCGGCCGAGTGGTCGGCGATCGATGCGGGCGCGTTGGAGGATCAGGAGCTGATCTCGGGGTTGCGGGAGATCGTGGTCGCCGAGAACGTGCTGGCGGGTTTGAAGTTGCGGGTGTTGGCGCAGATCGACACGCGTGGTCTGGCGAAGCAGTTGGGGTCGAAGACGACCGGGGACTGGTTCGCCAACACCGGCACCACCAACCCGGGGACCGCGAAACGGATGGTGCACACCGCGGTCGGCCTCGAGGCACTGCCGACGGTGGCGCAGGCGCTACGCGGCGGGGAGATCTCCGCCGAGCACGCGGCCGCGATCGTGACGGCGATGGCCGCGATCGACCGCGCGGCCCCGGAGTTGGACGCGACGGTCCGCGACGCGGCGGTGCAGACACTGCTCGACGTCGCCGCCGTGCACGCGCCGTACCTGGTGGCCGACAAGGGTCGCGACCTGGCGCTACGGTTCCACCCGCGCGAGACCGACACCCCGTCGGAGGACACCACCCGCAACTACCTGGAGATCTCCCAGACCCGCACGGGACGCACCCGCCTCATCGGGGACTTCGACGCGCTCAACGGGGACAAGCTGCGCACCGCGCTGTCACCCTTGTGCAAGCCGGCGCCGGCCGCGGACGGCACCCCCGACGAGCGCACCCCATCCGAACGCAACGCCGACGGGCTCGCCACGATGCTGGATCTGTTCCTGACCTCCGGCGCCGCCCCACCGAGGGCGGGGTGAAACCGCACCTGGTGCTCACCGCGAACGCGCGCGACCTCGTCGCCCCCAAGGACGAAACGCCGGATCCGAAGCGGTTCTGCGAGTCGGCGCCGTTCCGGTTCGAGTGGACCGGTGCGATCTCCCAGGAACTCGCCCTGATGCTGGCGTGTGACTGCACCACCAACAAGATCCTGCTCGACGACAAGGAGGTGCCGCTGCAGCTCGGGCGCACCCAACGCCTCGTCCCGGCGAGCCTGCGCCGCGCCCTCGTCGCCCGCGATGTGGGGTGCGTGCGCTGCGGTGCCTCCGCCGCCTGGTGCCACAGCCACCACATCACGGCGTGGAGCGAGGGCGGCCCCACCGACCTGGACAACACCGTCCTGTTGTGCGGCCGCTGCCATCGTGAAATCCACCGTGGCTATTGGGGATTGGTCATCGGCGAGGACGGTCACCCGTGGATCGTCCCACCCAGGCGGATCGACAGACACCGAAAACCCGTGCCGGGATTCTTCCGGCGCACCCACCAGGAGGCGGCATGACGAGTGCAGTCGCGACGACGCGGTCAGGACAAGGACCAGCGGCTGCACCGCCAGCAGCTCCACCGTGGGTGACACACGCCCGGGTCGGCGGGGCCCCAGGCCGTCGCAGGCCGGACCTCCAACCGAGCTCGGCCCTCGGCCCTGGCACCCCGCTCGGCTCCGGGCCGGCTCCGGGCCGGCTCACGGGTCCGCGTCGGTGCGACGAGCCTCGCGGAGCGCCGCCGGTCCCGGCGGCGGAGCACCAAGGCGTGGCCGAGTCGCCACAGCCGCCAACGCGATCCGGGTAGGCTCCCCGGAGGGCACCCGTAACGCCGCGGATGCTGCCGTGTTCGCGGTGCCGCGACGGTGGAAACCCGTGCGTGATCGACCGATTCGAGGTGGTGCGGCGATGAGTGTCTCCGAGGACATGTCGACGGCGGAGTGGGTGGATACGCTGCCGCATTCGCTGCGCGGCGACCTCGAGGCACTCGAGGCTGCCTACTTCCGGCACGTCGATGCCGGCGACGTCGGGTCCACGGTCGAGAGCGCACCGAGCACCGTGTTCCGCGAACACGTCGCGCTCGCGCTGAAGCGTCCCGCGAACGAGTCGGTGTGGCGGGTGCACGACCCCGCCGCGGGGTCCCAGATCGGTGCGGCAGTGCAGATCGTCACCGACGATATGCCGCTGCTGGTGAAGTCGGTGACCACGACATTGGCTCGCCTCGGGGCCAGCCTCAGCGAGCTGATCCACCCGATCTTCGACGTTTCCCGCGATGGCGGGGACGGCGCACTGCAGCACGTGCTGCCCCACGAGGTCGACGGCAGCGGGCGCGCCCTCGACCTGCGCGAGTCCTGGATGCACCTGCAACTGCATCCCTCGACGGACTCGGCGACGCTGCAGCGGATCGCCGCCGCGATCCCGGAACTGCTTGCCGAGGTCCGCCACGTCGTCGAGGACACTTCCGTGATGCGTGACCGTCAGCGAAAGGTGACGGCCGAACTCGACACCGCCGCCGCGGCGGGGCGAAGCGTCTACTCCACCGAGCGGCTCACCGACTGCGCCGACCTGCTGCGCTGGCTGTCCGAGTCGCACTTCACGCTGCTCGGCTACGTCCGGTTCGCCCCTGGTGGTGAGGACGTGATCGCCGAGGACCGACTCGGTGTGCTGCGCTCCACCGACGGCGCCGGGCACGTCGCGATCCCCGCGCCCATCGCGACCGACGACGCCCTGCTGGTGCTCACGGAGGGATCGGAACCGGCACGGGTGTACCGGTCCGTGCACCCCTACCTCGTCGGCGTGACCGCCCTCGACGCCGCCGGGCACGTGGTGGGTCGGCACCTGTTCGTCGGCGTGTTCACGGTGACCGCCATGCACGAGAGCGTGCTCGACATCCCGGTCATCGAACGCCGGGTGCGCGCCGTCATCGAACGCGCCGGGTTCGACCTCGACTCGTTCTCCGGGCAGGCCATGCTCGAGGTCATCCAGACCTTCCCGCGCAGCGAACTGTTCTCGGCGCACACCGACCTCCTCTACACGACCACCACCGCGGTCCTCGACGTGAACCTGCGCCGCGACGTGCGGCTGTTCCTGCGCGAGGACACTTACGGGCGCTTCGTGTCCTGCCTGGTGTATCTGCCCCGCGACCGCTACAACACTCGGGTCCGGCTGCTCATCCAGGACATCCTGGTGCGCGAGTTGCACGGCGACTCGATCGAGTATTCGGCGCGCGTCACGGAATCCGACCTGGCGAACCTCCACTTCACGGTTCGGCGCGGCGCCGACGCGGTGATCCACGCGGACACGTCGGAGGCGAACCGGCTGCGCATCCAGGATCTGATCGCCGCAGCGAGCCGGACCTGGGACGACTATCTCGGCGACGAGGTGGCCGACACGTCGTGGGTGCTGCCGTCGGTCGCGCAGCAGTACGCGGACGCGTTCCCGGAGGCGTTCAAGGAGGACTTCCCGCCGCGGGGCGCGCTGCGCGACATCGTCCGGCTCGAGCGGCTGCAGCCCGGCGAGATCGACCTGCGGCTCTACCGGCGCGACGACGCGCCGCGGGGGCACTGGCGCATCACCCTCTACATCCGCGGTGGCGGGGTGTCGCTGAGCCACGTGTTGCCGGTGCTGCACAGCCTCGGTGTGGAGGTTCTCGACGAGCGGCCCTACCGCATCGACCTCGGGCCCGGCGCGGAGCGCTGGATCTACGACTTCGGCCTGGTCGCGGGCCCGGAACTGCTACACGGGGCGCTCGATCAGGACATGGATGCGGCGCTGACGGAGTCGGCGCCGACCGAGTCGACGGTGGCGCAGCGCTTCACCTCGGCGTTCACCGCGGTGTGGTTCGGTCGCGCCGAGGCCGACAACTTCAACGAGTTGGTGCTGCGTGCGGGGCTGGGCTGGCGTGAGGTCGCGATACTGCGCGCGTACGCGCGCTACCTGCGGCAGGCCCGGTTCCCGTACAGCCAGTTCAGCATCGCCCGCGTGCTGCTGACCCGCCCCGAGGCGGCGCGACAGTTCGTGGCGTTGTTCGAGGCACTCTTTGACCCCGCGGCGGTCGACCCGGACGCCGCGTCACCCGAACGCGCCGCCGAGATCGAAGCCGGGCTGCGCGTACTCATCGACCGCGAGGTCAGCCTCGACGTCGACCGGATCCTGCGCGCGGTGCTGGGTCTGATCCTGGCGACGCTGCGCACCAATTACTACGTGGAAGGCTCCGAGAGCGGCCCGCGGCCGATCCTGTCGTTCAAGCTCGAACCCGAGCGGATCGCCGAACTCCCCAAGCCACGACCGCGGTTCGAGGTGTTCGTGTACTCGCCGCAGGTCGAGGGGGTGCACCTGCGCTTCGGTGCGGTCGCGCGCGGCGGCCTGCGCTGGTCGGATCGCCTGGAGGACTATCGCACCGAGGTGCTCGGCCTGGTGAAGGCGCAGGCGGTGAAGAACGCGGTGATCGTGCCGGTCGGCGCGAAGGGCGGTTTCGTCGTCAAGGACCCGCCCGCCCCGACCGGGGACGCGGCCGTGGACCGGCAGGCGCAACGGAACGCCGGCGTGGCGTGCTACCGCCTGTTCATCTCCGGCCTCCTCGACGTCACCGACAACCTCGACCTCGCGACCGGATCGGTGCGGCCACCGAACCGGGTCGTGCGCCGCGACGACGACGACACCTACCTCGTCGTCGCCGCCGACAAGGGCACCGCGACCTTCTCCGACATCGCCAACGACGTCGCGAAGCAGTACGGCTACTGGCTCGGTGACGCGTTCGCCTCCGGAGGATCCGTGGGTTACGACCACAAGGCGATGGGTATCACCGCCCGCGGTGCGTGGGAGAGCGTCAAACGGCACTTCCGCGAGATGAACGTCGACACGCAGAGCGAGGACTTCACCGTCGTCGGCGTCGGCGACATGAGCGGCGACGTGTTCGGCAACGGGATGCTGCTCTCCGAGCACATCCGACTTGTCGCGGCTTTCGACCACCGGCATATCTTCCTCGACCCCGACCCGGATGCCGCGACGTCTTTCCTCGAGCGTCGCCGGCTGTTCGACCTGCCCCGATCATCTTGGGCCGACTACGATCCCGCGCTGATCAGCGAGGGCGGCGGGCTGTGGGAGAAGACCCGCAAGTCGGTGCCGGTCAGCGCCGCTGCCCGCGCGGCGCTCGGACTCGACGACGACGTGACCGAACTCGCACCGCCCGAACTGATCAAGGCGATCCTGTGCGCGCCGGTGGCTCTGCTGTGGAACGGCGGCATCGGCACCTACGTCAAGGCGAGCAGCGAGACCAACGCCGACGTCGGCGACAAGTCGAACGACGCGGTCCGGGTCGACGGCGACGAGCTGCGGGTCAAAGTGGTCGGGGAGGGTGGCAACCTCGGTGTCACCCAGCGCGGCCGAATCGAGTTCGCCCTCGCCGGCGGCAAGATCAACACCGACGCGTTGGACAACTCCGCCGGCGTGGACTGCTCCGACCACGAGGTCAACATCAAGATCCTGCTCGACCGGTTGGTGATCAGCGCGGCACTGCCGGAATCCGAACGCAATTCGCTGCTCGCCGAGATGACCGACGAAGTCGCCTGCCTCGTCCTCGACGACAACGTGTCGCAGAACTACCTGATGGGCCTGTCCCGGTTCGACGCACCCGAGATGCTCAACGTCCACCGCCGGGTGATCACCGAACTCGAGCACCGCGGCGGGTTGGACCGTGAACTCGAGGCGCTACCCACCGAGCGGGAAGTCGCGAACCGCCGGCAGAACGGCGACGGGCTGACCTCGCCGGAGTTGGCGACGTTGACCGCGCACGTCAAGCTGGCGCTCAAGGACGACCTGCTCGCGAGCGACCTGCCCGACAGTCGCGTGTTCACCCGCCGGTTGCCGCGCTACTTCCCTCGGCCGTTGCGCGAGCGGTTCGGCAAGGCGATCGACGCCCACCCCCTCAAGCGGCAGATCGTCACCACGATGCTCGCCAACGAGTTGGTCGACCTGGGCGGTATCACCTACTTGTACCGGCTTTTCGAGGAGGTCGGCGCGACGACGACGGACGCTGTGCGCGCCTTCGACGCCGCCGCGCACATCTTCGACCTGCACACTATTTGGCAGCAGATCCGGGAGGCGGACGCGCCGACCGCCGCCCTCGACGACCTCGAGCGCGAGTCGAAGCGCACCCTCGATCGCGCGTCGCGCTGGCTGCTCACCAACCGGCCGCAGCCGCTCGCGGTCGGCGCCGAGATCAATCGCTACAGTCGCGGTATCCAGGAACTGCGCCCGTGTGTGCGGGAGTGGATGGTCGGCTGGCACGTGGCCGACACCGAGGCCTACGCCACCAAGTTCCTCGACCGCGGCGCGCCGCCCGACCTCACCGCGGACGTACTCGAGTTGCTGAACCTGTATCCGCTGCTCGACGTCGTCGACATCGCCGACATCACCGAACGCGAGGGCGACGAGGTCGGGGCGTTGTACTACGCGCTCTACGATCACCTCGGGATCGACTGGATGCTCACCGCGGTCACGCAACTCGCGCGCGGCGACCGCTGGCACGCGCTGGCGCGGTTGGCGCTACGCGACGACCTGTACGGCGCGATGCGGGCGCTGACGATGAACGTCCTCGTCGGCGGTGAGCCGGACGAGAGCCCACAGGAGAAGATCGCCTACTGGGAGTCGACCAACCAGTCCCGCCTCGCCCGCGCCCGCGCCGCGCTGGCCGAGATCTTCGACGCGGGCACCCACGATCTCGCAACGCTGTCGGTGGCGACGCGGCAGGTCCGCAGCATGGTCCGCGGCGCCGGGCCGGGAACGGAAGTGTCGCGGTGAGCACGCAGGAGCATCCTGCGTTCCACACCAAGGTCGAGGTGCGCTGGTCGGACATGGACGCCTTCCAACACATCAACCACGCCCGCATGGTGACCCTGCTGGAGGAGGCCCGCATCCCGTGGCTGTTCGCCGAGGGCCGCCCCACGCTGGGCCTGCGCGACGGATGCGTGATCGTCGACGTCCATGTGCGCTACCGCGGTCAGCTGCGCCATGAGGACACACCCCTCGACGTGGCGATGTGGATCATGCAACTGCGTGCCGTCGACTTCACCATCGGCTACGAGGTGCGCGCCGCGCGCTCGGACCCGGCGCTGCCGCCCGCCGTGGAGGCGACGACGCATCTCGCGGCCTTCGACATCGGCGCGCAGCGCCTGCGCCGGCTGACTCCGCCCGAACGCGAGTTCCTCGCGTGGTATCGGCGTGGCTGAACGCGGACTACACATCGCCGAGCCCGCGGAGCGGGAGAACCTGCTGGCCTTCGCCGCGAATGTGCTGCGCCTTGACGCGGCGGCTGTGATCCGCTTGCGGCGCCGCGCCGACGGCCGTGTCGCCGCCTGGGCGGCAACGGGTTTCGACGTCCTCGCGAGTCGCGTGGTGGCGGCGCGGCTGAACCCGGCGGATGCGACGGTCGCCGCCGACGTGCTGGTCGGACAGTTGCGCGCGGCGCGCCCGGACGTCGACCTCGGCTACGCGATGGATTCGGCGTGGCGTGGCGCGCTGCCGCCGGAACGGGGTTTCGTGCACGTCGACGACGTGCCCGCCCGTGACCTGGTCGACCTCGCTGCGCGCGGATCGGCCCTGGCGCAGGAGCATTCGAGCACGCCGGCGTCCCTGCTCGATCAGGAGGTGATCGAGGTCTCCGGCGGTGGCGAGCGCGTCGGCGTCGCCATGCGGATGGTGTTCGCCCTCGTCGCCATGGGGTTCGTGCCGGATGAGATGGGCGCAGAGGTCGTGCGGGTGCGCGCGGAACGCAACTGGATTCGCCTCGACGCCCGCTTCGGCAGCGTGAGCAAGCGCCGGGCCGGTGGCCCGGCGCTGCTGTTCTGACGCGCTAATTCTCCGCCAGCGGCCCGCCGTTCGCGTACGGCGCACGGCTACCTGCCCACGAACTTCTCGCCCGACACCGACGTCGACTCCCGGCCGTCGACGCCGACCGGCACGTCGCCCTCGATGGTGGTGCGGTAGAGGACGCGGGCGATGTCGAGGTGGTTGACGTCGGTGGGTGCCAGGTGCGCGGTGGCGCGGTTGTCCCAGATCGCGACGCTGCCGTCGAACCAGCGGAACCGGACGGTGTAGGCCGGGTCGGTGACCTCGGCGAACAGCAGATCCAGCAGTGCGTCGCTCTGCTTCGGGCTCAAACCGACGACGCGGGAGGTGAATCCGGGGTTGACGAACAGGACGCGTTCACTCGTGACGGGGTGCACACGCACCACGGGGTGCTCGGTGACCAGGGGGTTGTCCTGGGTCTTGCGACCGTAGTTGCTCCCCGACTTCCACAGCGGCCGGCGGCCGCCGAAGCGGTGTTCGGCCCGCAGGCCGTCGACGAGGTCACGCAGGGAGTCGGGCAGATTCGCGTAGGCGGCAGCGAGATTCGTCCAGCTGGTGTCGCCGCCGCGGCTCGGCGCGGTGTCGGCGCGCAACACCGTGATCGCCGGCGGGTTCACCAGCGCGGTGACGTCGGTGTGCCATTCGTTGGTGTAGCTGGCGGCCTTGATACCGAACTTCTTTTCGTAGTTGCGGTTGTCGACGCCGAGGATTTCCGGGAACTCGGTGGGGGCGTCGTCGTCGTAGGGGTGCGACGCGGTGACCCGCCCGAGTTGGCGGGAGAACGCGATCTGCTCGGCGTGGCCGATGTGCTGCTCGCGCAGGAACAGCACCTTGTAGCGGTGCAGTGCGTCGGTCAGGGCGGTGACGTCGGCCGCGGACAGCGGCTGCGACAGATCGGCGCCCTGCACGTCGGCGCCGATGTAGCCGGCGACGGGGACGAACTCGAGCGTGGTGGTGGCGGGACGGTCGACGATGGTCATGGGTTGTCTCCTGTCAGGCGTTCGGTTCGGCGAGTGAGAATCCGGAGACTTCGGCGCCGAGATATCCGGCGATCGGTGCGATCTCGAGGTCGGTGGACAGGGCTGTGGACATGGGTGTGCTCCTGCACGTGTGGGGACAGGGGTCAGCGGGCGAGGCGCCGACATCGCCTCGGGTTCGGTGCTTGCATCACGCGTCCTATGTTCGACGCCCGGCCGCGGCGCGCCAACAGTTTTCGACAGCGTGAGTCCAGTTCGGACGGGTCACGCCGCGGCGTCGGCGCCAGGAGCGGCGCAGCCGCCTCAGAAGGGCGAGTTCACCATCGAATGCGCGGCCATCTCCATGTAGTCGACCAGTGCCTTGCGGTGGGTGTCGTCGAGAATCTCGGGTTCGATCGAGTCGATCGCGATGTGCATGCACCGCAACCAGGCGTCGCGTTCGATCGGGCCGATCCGAAACGGCATGTGCCGCATTCGCAGTCGTGGATGTCCGCGTTCGTCGGAGTAGGTGCGCGGGCCGCCCCAGTACTGCTCGAGGAACATGCGGAAGCGGCGCTCCGCCGGCCCGAGGTCCTCCTCCGGATAGAGGGGGCGCAGGATCTCGTCGCGCGCGACCTCTTCGTAGAACCTGCCGATGAGCTGGCAGAAGGTCGAGTGGCCGCCGACCTCTTCGTAGTAGGACTGCTGTGTCTCGGTCATCGCCGTCCATTGTGCCCGTCGCGGGCCCTACGGTCATCGGTTGTTCACCCGTCGTCCTGCGACTTTGTCCCAAATCAACGTGCATCGGCTGTCCATCCGTGTTCCACTTTCAACGAACACTCCGGAGGCCGCATGAAGCACCGCGCGAGCAGCAGAGCCCACGAGGCCCGCGCTCACCGACAACTCTTGCCCACCGATGCCCGTGCCCGGGCGTCGGGGGCCACATCGTTGCAGGTCATCGGGGACAGCGGCCAGGATGCCGCTGTTCCCCACTGGGTGAAGCGTCGCGTGCTGTTGCTGAATGCCACGTACGAACCGCTCACCGCGGTCGCCGTCCGCCGCGCGGTCGTGCTGATCGTGTGCGAGAAGGCCGACGCCGTGGACGCCGACCCGTCCGGGTCGGTTCTGCATTCCGCGGGCCGCTCCGTCGCGGTGCCGTCGGTGATCCGGTTGCGAAACTACGTGCGCGTGCCCTACCGCGCCCGGATCCCGATGACGCGCGCCGCGCTGATGCACCGCGACCGTTTCCGTTGCGCCTATTGCGGCGGCAAGGCCGAGACCATCGACCACGTCGTGCCCCGCAGCCGCGGCGGGGGCCATTCGTGGGACAACTGCGTCGCCAGTTGCGCGCCGTGCAATCACCGCAAGGCCGACAAGCTGCTCAGCGAGCTCGGCTGGACCCTGCGCCAGCAACTCGCGCCGCCGAAGGGGCCACACTGGCGGCTGCTCGCCACCACGAAGGAACTCGACCCGGCCTGGTTGCAGTACCTCGGTGAGGGCGCCGCGTGATCGGGGCGTGACCGAGCTTTGGGCTTCAGCCGCGGGCATCGTGGACTAGATTGACCGCGTGAGCATACTCGAGACCCTGCTTATCTTCGGCGTGATACCGCTGGTGATCTACCTGATCATCACGTTCCTGTCGACACGCGGCAAGCCGTATGCGGGCACCGCGCCCCAGCATTTCGACCTGCGTGCGCAGTGGACCCACGAGCCGGTGCTCTGGAGCGCCGTCGACGAGGTGACGACCCACGCGCACGGCCACCACGAGTTGACGGCGGCACCACAGGACATGATCGGAGGCAGCGCAAGTGGCAAGTGGTAGCAAATGGCCCGCGATCGATCCGGCGACCCTCCCGTACCAGGCGGTCGTGACGTCGAGCGGCCGCATCTCAGCGGTGCACGAAGCCGGTGATGTCTTCCCGGAGCTGCCGTTCACGAAAGACGAACTCGTCCGCCTCGACAACGCGTTGACCCAGGCCACGCGTAGGACGAAGGTGCGCTTCAACGTCTATCTCGGCGACCTCGGCGACGACCCCGCGCAGGGAGTGCTCGACGTGTTCCCGAAGACCCCGGAGGCCGAGCGGTCCGCGCTGATCGCGGTGTCGCCGAACCATCGTGCGATCGAGATCCGCTCCGGTCGCGCCGTCGGCGACCGCGTCACCGACAGTGTCGCCCAACTCGGCGTCACCGCCGCGGTCGCTTCGTTCGGTCAGGGCGACCTGATCGACGGCATCGTCGCCGCCCTGCGCGTGATGTCCGCGGCGGTCGCCAAGCCGTAGCGCGGCTGCGCGAAGCGCCTACCCCGCGTCGTACGCGCGGGCGCGCAGCGAGCGCTCGATGCCGGCGCGGCCCTCCGAGGCCAGGCGTTTCAGCGCGGGCGGGCGGTCGGCGGCGAGGAACGCATCCGCCGCGGCGATCGCCTCCGCGCTGATCGCCCACGACGGGTAGAGGCCGACCACCACTGTCTGCGCGACCTCGCTCGACCGGCGTTCCCACACCGCGGGGATCTCGTCGAAGTAGCGCTGTACGAACGGCGCCAGCAGCCCACCTTGTCCGGCCGGCGCGAAGCCGGCGATGATCGCGCGCACGGTGATGTTCGCGATCGAGTCGTCGGTCATCACCCTGTCCCACGCCTGTTTCTTGACCGCGAGTTGCGGGCGTGCGGTCGCGGCAGTCGCCCCCTGGCGTCGCCCGGCGGCGGTCTTGTCGGCCTCGACCTCGGCGTCGATGAACGGGGTCTCGAGCCCGTCCGCGTCGATCTCTCCCGCCGCCGCCAGCGCCTGCACGAGCCGCCAGCGCAGGTCCGTGTCGATCACCAGGCCGGCCAGGCCCAGCGAGGCCGGGTCCGCGCCGTCGAGCAGTTCCTGCAGCACCTCGGTGTGCCGGTCCAGCAACACCGAGGTCGTCAACGAGTTGACGTAGGCCAACTGATGGTCCGAGCCCGGTTCCGCCTCCCGCGCGAGCTCGAGCACCCGATCGGTGAACCGCGCCCAGCCCTCGTCGCGCGCCCAGGTCGGCTCCGTGTAGCTGCCGAGCGCAGTCTGCGCCTGCAGCAGCAGCCGCTGCACCACGCCGACCTCGGTCTCGGCCGCGATGCCGCGCTGCACCAGCGCCACGAAGTCGCGGGCCTTGAACTCGGCCTGCCGGGTCATCTCCCACGCCGCCGACCAGGCCAGCGTGCGCGGCAGCGGTTCGGCGATGTCGCCGATCCGGTCGATCAGCGTCTGCAGCGACTCGGGGTCCAGCCGCACCGAGCAGTAGGTGAGGTCGTCGTCGTTGATCAGGACGAACTTGCCGCGGCCCACGCCGACCAGGTCCGGCACCGCGGTGTGGTCGGTGGCGTCGAGGTCGAGTTCGACCCGTGCGGTCCGCACGAGTTTCCCGTCTCCCGTGTCGTCATAGATGCCGACCGCCAGCCGATGCACCCGACGTTCCCCAGCACCGGGCGCCGCACCCTCCTGGATCACGGAGAACGATGTGAACGTGCCGTCGGCGTCGGTCTCGAACTCGGGCCGCAGGATGTTGAGCCCGGTGGTGCGCAGCCACTGCGCGCCCCAGTCGGACAGGTCGCGGCCGGACGCCTTCTCCAGCGCGGAGAGCAGGTCGTCGAAGGTCGCGTTTCCGAACGCGTGCGCGGTGAAGTAGTCCCGCAGGCCGGCGAGGAACGACTCGAGGCCGACGTAGGCGACGAGTTGCTTGAGCACGCTGGCGCCCTTGGCGTAGGTGATGCCGTCGAAGTTCACCTCGACCGCGTGCAGGTCCGGGATGTCGGCGGCGATCGGATGGGTCGAGGGCAGCTGGTCCTGTCGGTACGCCCACGACTTCTCCACGTTCGCGAACGTCGTCCACGCGTTCACGTATTCCGTGGCCTCGGCCTGGCACAGCACCGACGCGAACGTGGCGAACGACTCGTTGAGCCACAGGTCGTCCCACCACTTCATGGTGACCAGGTCGCCGAACCACATGTGCGCCATCTCGTGCAGCACGGTCTCGGCGCGGCGCTCGTAGGACGCGCGGGTGACCTTGGAGCGGAACACGTAGTCCTCGAGGAACGTCACCGCGCCGGCGTTCTCCATCGCGCCGGCGTTGAACTCCGGCACGAACAACTGGTCGTACTTGCCGAACGCATACGGCGTGCCGAAGTTGTTGTGGTAGAAGGCGAAACCCTGTTTTGTCTCGGTGAACAACCGATCCGCGTCCATGTGTGCCGCCAGCGTGGAGCGGCAGTAGATTCCCAGCGGGATGGTGCCGTGGCCGTCGGTGTAGCTGTCGGTCCACTGCGCGTACGGACCGGCGATCAATGCGACGAGGTAGGTGCTCATCCGCGGCGTCGTCGCGAACACGTGCCGTCCGGCCTCGACGTCGCCCGCGTGCGCGGCGTTCGAGATCACCTTCCAGTCGGCGGGGGCGGTGACCGCGACGTCGAAGGTGGCCTTGAGATCGGGCTGGTCGAAGCAGGCGAACATCCGCTTCGCGTCGGCGGTCTCGAACTGGGTGTAGAGGTAGACGGCGTCGTCGGACGGGTCGACGAAACGGTGCACGCCCTCGCCGGTGTTCATGTACCGGCAGTCGGCCTCGACGACGAGTTCGTTGGTCTCGGCCAGGTCGGGCAGGGTGATGCCCTTCGACTCGTCGTAGTCGGAGACGTCGAGGGCGGTGCCGTTGAGCACCGCCGAGCGGATCCCCGCGGCGACGATGTCCACGAACGTGCTTGCCCCCGTCTTGGCGGTGAACCGGACGGTGGTGCGGGAGGAGAAGGTTCCCTCGCCGGGGGCGCCGGCACCGTCGGTGAGGTCGAGTTCGATCAGGTAGGTGTCGACGGCGACGGTGCCGGACCGTTCGACCGCCTGCTCACGGGTGAGGTTGGGGGCTACCACGGGCGTTGTGCTCCTACAGGTCGTTGCGGGGTACAGCGTCGATAAGGGAAACAGCGGGGTCGGCGAGTCGGTCGGGGTCGACGGCTCGGCCGGACGTGATGAGCGCCTTCACCGTATCGGTGACGTCCCACACGTTGACGTTCATGCCCGCCTGCACCCGGTTACCGGCATCGAGCCAGAACGCGACGAACTCGCGCTTGGCCTTGTCGCCACGCACCACGACACGGTCGTCGCGGCCGCCGAGGCCGACGTACTCCATGCCGAGGTCGTACTGGTCGGTGAAGAAGTAGGGCAGGTTCTCGTACGGGGTCGGGTGGCCCAGCATCGTCGCGGCCGCGACGGCGGGTTGGTTGAGCGCGTTGGCCCAGTGCTCGACGCGGACCCGACGCTTCAGCACCGGATGTTGCTGGTCGGCGATGTCGCCGACCGCGACGATGTCGGGGTCGCTGGTCTGCAGCGTCTCGGTGACCAGGACGCCGCCGTCGACGTCGAGTCCCGCCTCGCGGGCGAGTTCGACGTTCGGCGCGGCGCCGATCCCGACGAGCACCGCGTCCGCCTCGATGGTGCTGCCGTCGCCGAGGCGCAGGCCGGTGGCGCGTCCGTCGGCGGTGGTGATCTCCTCGATCTTCGCGCCGAACCGGAAATCCACCCCGTGCTCGGTGTGCAGATCGGCGAACACCTGGCCCATCTCGCGACCCAGTGCACCGAGCAACGGCACGTCCGCCGATTCGACGACCGTGACCGCGACGTCCTTGGCGCGGGCCCCGGCCGTCACCTCGAGCCCGATCCAGCCGGCCCCGATCACGGCGAGCCGCGACGCCGAGTCCAGCATCGCGAGGATGGCGTCGGCGTCGTCGACGGTGCGCAGGTAGTGCACGCCCTCGGCGGTGGCACCCGGCAGGTCGATCCGCCGCGACCGGGATCCGGTGGCCAACGCCAGTTTGTCGTAGCCGAGGGTCGAGCCGTCGGGCAGCGTGACCGTCTTCGCCTTGGGATCGACGGCGGTGACGGTAGTGCCGAGGCGCAGGTCGATGTGATGGTCGCGATACCACGATGCCGGCTGCGTGGTCGCGTCGGCCAGCGATTTCTTACCGGCGAGGTACTCCTTGGACAATGGGGGGCGTTCGTAGGGCAGGTGCTCCTCGGCGCCGACGACGATGACGGTGCCATCGAAGTCCCGCTCGCGCAGTGCTTCCGCGAGCTTGGCCGCGGCGAGGCCGCCGCCGACGACGACGAAAGTCGGTTGTGCAGACATCCCTGAATACTCCTCACGCGTGGTCGGAGCGCGGTTCCCCCGGTTGCGACCCTACTGCGCACGGTGTGCGCGTCGGGAAGGAAACGCGCGCTGCGCCGGTTGTCATGGGTGACCACGGACCGCGTCAGTGAAACGCATCGACCGACAGGAGAGCACTTGTGACCGAGCACCAGCCCGACCGCGCCGATTTCTGGTTCGATCCGCTGTGCCCGTGGTGTTGGATCACGTCGCGGTGGATCCTCGAGGTCGAGCAGGTCCGCGACATCTCGGTGAACTTCCACGTTATGAGCCTTTCGGTGCTCAACGAGGGCCGCGACCTACCGCCCGAGTACCGGGGCATGCTCGACCAGGGCTGGGGCCCCGTGCGGGTCGCGATCGCCGCCGCCCAGCAGCACGGCGACGAGATCCTCGCGCCGCTGTACACAGCGATGGGCACCCGGATCCACCAGCATCGCGACGAGTACAAGCGCGACTCCCGGGTGGAGAGCCTGGACGCGGTGATCGCCGACGCGCTCGCCGAGGTCGGCCTGCCCGCCGACCTCGCCGCCGCCGCGCACACAAACGAGTACGACGACGCGCTGCGCAAGAGCCACCGCGCGGGCATGGATGCCGTCGGAGACGACGTCGGCACGCCGACCATCCACATCAACGGCGTCGCCTTCTTCGGCCCCGTGCTGTCGAGGATCCCGCGCGGTGAGGAGGCGGGGAAGGTCTGGGACGGCGCCGTCGCGCTGGCGTCGTATCCGCACTTCTTCGAACTCAAGCGGACTCGGGACGAAGACCCGGAATTCGACTGAGGGCCGCGCGGCCGACACGCCGAATCCGACCCCGACGACCCCGCCGAACTGACTAGCGGCAGACTCGTGGGCATGCGCGTATACCTCGGCGGAGACCACGCCGGATTCGAACTCAAGCAGCAGATCATCGAGCACCTGCGCAAGCGTGGCGACGAGCCCGTCGACTGCGGCGCGCTCGTCTACGACGCCGCCGACGACTATCCCGCGTTCTGCTTCGAGGCGGCGCGGCGCACCGTGGCCGACGAGGGCAGCCTCGGCATCGTGCTCGGCGGCAGCGGCAACGGTGAGCAGATCGCCGCGAACAAGGTCCGCGGTGCCCGCTGTGCGCTGGGCTGGAACGTCGAGATCGCCAGGCTCGCGCGCCAGCACAACAACGCCCAACTCATCGGCATCGGTGGGCGGATGCATTCGGTCGACGACGCACTCGCGATCGTCGACGCGTTCCTGGACACGCCGTGGTCGGGCGACGAACGTCATCAGCGGCGCATCGACATCCTCGCCGAGTACGAGCGCACCGGCGCACCCCCGGCGTTGCCCGCCACCTAGCGAAGGCGGAGCGGGAGTGCCGGAGGGGCACACACTGCACCGGCTGGCCCGGTTGCACCAACGCCGGTATGTCGGTGCGCCCGTCCGGGTGTCGAGTCCGCAGGGCAAGTTCGCCGAGGGTGCCGCGCGTGTCGACGGTCGGGTGCTTCGCCGCGCCGACGCGTGGGGCAAGCACCTGTGGCACCACTACGACGGTGGTCTCGTGGTCCACGTGCACCTCGGGTTGTACGGAGCGTTCACCGAACTCGCGCTGCCTATGGATCCGCCGGTGGGGCAGGTCCGGATGCGGATGGTCGGCGTCGAGTACGGCACCGACCTGCGCGGCCCGACCGCCTGCGAGGTCGTGTCGCGTGCGGAGGTTGCCGCGATCGAGGCGCGCCTCGGCCCGGATCCGCTGCGCCGCCGCCCGGACCGGTCGCGGGCGTGGGAGCGGCTGCACAAGTCGAAGCGGCCGATCGCGGCACTGCTGATGGACCAGCGCGTCGTCGCCGGCGTCGGCAACGTCTATCGCGCGGAGTTGCTCTTCCGGCAACGGGTTTCGCCGTTTCGGCCCGGCACCGCGATGACCGAATCGGACTGGGACGCGATGTGGACCGACCTCGTCGCGCTAATGAAGGTCGGGCTGCGCCGCGGCAAGATCGTCACGGTCGCGCGCGAGCACGACCACGGCGAACCGTCGTATGCACCGGACCGTCCCCGCACCTACGTGTACCGCCGCGCCGGTGCGCCCTGTCGGGTGTGCGGGACGACGATCCTGCACACCGAGGTGGAGGGCCGCAACCTGTTCTGGTGCCCGGCGTGCCAGGCGCCGTGAGCGTGGCGGCGCGGCTAGAACCCGAAGTCGCCGCCGCCGAAGTCTCCGCCACCGCCGCCCCAGTCGCCGCCGCCGAAGTCACCGCCGGAATCCCCGCCACCACCGGAATCCCCGCCGCCACCGGAATCCCCGCCGCCCGCGTCCCCACCGCCGCCGTCACCACCGCCGGCGTCGAGGCCGTCCTGGTAACCGTCGCCGTAGCCGTTCTCGAATGCGGCGGTGCTGTAGCCGACGCCGGCCATCCCGGAGAACAGCGACGTGAACAGCAGCGCCGAGCCGAGACCCCATGCGCCTCCGATCAGGGCGGGCTTCCACCACGGCTCGGAGTACCAGCCCGCCGGCACCGGGCGGCCGGCGAC
>DATDBL010000215.1:0-41972 GCA_036524855.1 Aldersonia sp.
GTTCTCTGCCGCGGCGAGTTTGGCTACCGCGATTCGTATCAGAGTGTCGAGGGCTTCGGGTTCGATCGCGAGGATCTCGGCGATCACGTCGTCCGCGACACCGGCGTCACGTAACCGCAGCGCCTCCGAATACGGCAGCGGTAACCGGTCCAACGCCGCCCGCCGAGTCTGGTCTGTGCTCACCACCCGATCGTGCGACGCACCACGACGGAGGACGTGGGTAGAGCACTACCCCACTTCGACGGTGCCCGGGCGGCGACGATGACGACCTATCAGGCCGCGGCCGCGCTCGACGAGCACGGACTCGACGGGCTGGTGCCCGAGAAGCCGGGCCCGCGCCGACGCCACAAGCTCACCGACGAGGTGTGCGCGTTCGCCGAGGAGCGCCTCGGCGCCGACGGGGTGCTGCGGGCCGCGGATCTGGTCGAGCCGATTGCGCAACGCTTCGGCGTGCGCGTGCACCCCACCCCCGAAGCCGCCGGTGACTGTCCACGCGCCGCTCCGCGGTCCGGGTCCACGAACCGAATCTTGAACTCCGACAACCCCTGCGCGGCGGCCACCGCGGCAGGCGCGACGGGCGGCCCGGCCTCTACGGCAACCACTCGCCACCACCCGTTCACGTCGGCTCAGCGCTGTGCGATCGCGGAAGCGACGATCATCCCACAGCTGCCAGATAGATTGAGCCAACTGCCAGATGAGTGAGCCGGCGTGTCAGATTCACTGATCCTGTGCCAGCTACACCGAGCTGTCTTTGCTCAATTTAGTTGTGACAGCACGAGAACGCTGACCAGCGATGCGACAATAAGACTGAGCGGACCGATGGACTGTCGCTCAATCAATCTGTCGGAACTGCGCAGATTCTCGGACAGTCCATGTGAGCCCACAAGTGCGCTTGACCAGGTCCAACACCGCTTCTGTCACAGATACATTGAGCGACGTCGGCAAATGCGACAACTAAATTGACAAGTCACAGATTGAGTGAGCAAGGACACGAGCCAGTACAACAGCTGGTGCCGAAATACGGTGCTGCACTGCATATTTTGCGTGCCGATAATCTATATTGTGGGCCCTCCTGACATATCCGTGGGTCTTATGGACGTTGTGCGTTGCGGGCTGTGGCATGTCGTTGATCGTTGCGGGGTGTGATCGGTTCGTCGGGTGTGGGGCTGAGGCGGATTTATACGGGGGGCGGCGGCTCTAAGCTGGTGCGCGGGCGGGTGGGCCTGCCTGCCCGCTGTTGTCGCCCGCGAGCCGCCGCAGGGGCCCCGTGTCAATCCGCCGGACCGGACGTGAACACCCCCCGCCCGATGTCGCCTCGGCGCAGCGGAAGCCGAACGCGACCCGGGTCACGCGCCCGGGTCGTGGTGTTGGTGGACTCGTTCAGTGCCTTGGGGCAGGCCGTGGTCGAGGGCGGCGTCGATCGCTTCGCGGTGGGGTGACGATGCGCCGGGACAGCTCGACGAACACCGGGATGCGGCAGCGGTGCTCCCACGAGATCCATTTGTCGAGTGCCTGTTTCCCTGGCCTCGCCCTCGACCGCGGACACACGTGCCGCAGCCCTCTTTCAGGCCGCTACAGCTGGATGTGGATGGTTTCGACCGGGGAGTTCGGGTTGGTAGTCGCCGAGGCTGAGCATGGCCAGGGCGATCAGAGCGTCGGGGCTACGGAATCCGAACGCTACCCGGGTCAGCAGCCTGATCTTGGTGTTGACCGACTCCACCCGGCCGTTCGAGAGCCCGTGCTCGATCGCGGCGAGGATCGAATCCTTGTGGGTGACAATGCTCTTCTGCAACGCAACGAACTCGGGGATCCGACATCGGCGAGCCCAGCCGATCCACCGGTCGAGTTCGGTCGCGGCCTCGTCGTAGGGCAGAGTGAAGATCAGCCGCAGCGACTCCTTGAGCAGGTAGGCGCGGTAGAGCGCGGAGTCGTTGAGCTCGATCCAGCGCAGCGTCGCGGCCTGCTTGGCGGTCAGGTTGCCGGGATTCTTCAACAGTGCCCACCGGCCGCGCTTGATCGTCTTGGCCCGCTCCCGGGCGGGATCGGGCTCGTTGCCGGTCCCGGCCTTGGGCCGCCCGCGGGTGGCGAACCTCTTGCGGGGAGCGGCCTTGGCCCGGGCCCGGTTCCAGGCGCCGCGGCGCACCTTGTCGAGCGCCTCGGTGGCCCAGGCCACCACATGGAACGGATCCGCGCAGCGGACCGCGTTCTCGCAGCGTTCGGCGACGACCTTCGCGATCCAGGTGGCGGCGTCCGCGCTCACGTGGGTGATCTGGGCGCACCGATCGGGCCCGAGCAGGTCGAAGAACCGGCGCAGGGTGGCGGCGTCGCGACCGGGCGCGGCCCACAGCAACGCACCGGAATCGTGGTCCACCACGACCGTGACGTACTTGTGCCCCTTCAGGTTAATAAGGTCGACTGCCAGGCTCCACGAGGCATCCGGCCCACCGGCGTCGCTCGCAGATCGCAACCGTTGTCGTCAGTGAGCGGAAAGATCAGTGAGGTCGCCCGACACCCGACGACCCGCCGCGATCCACACGACCACAGCCGACACGGCTGCAGAAATCAACAACAGCAACAACCAGGGCACCGCGCCCCTTTCAGCCAGCAACCCGGCCAGCGGCGTCGCGGCTGAGGAAATACCAAGTTGCATCGCGCCGAGCACAGCCGCAGCCGAACCCAACGACGTCGTCTGGGAAGACATGGCAATGGCCATCAGCGTCGGTTCGCCGATCCCCACACCGATCAGCGCCACGAACATCCAGGCAACGACACCCGGCAACGCGATCCCCGTCGATCCGGACACCAATGCCACGCCCAGGGCTATGACGCCCATGGCGGCCAGAACGACGAGCACCGCACGCCACCCCAGAACACTATCGACGAAACCGCCGAGCGTGGGTGCGAGAACGGGCGCAAGACCCACAATCGTCATCAACACCGCAAACAGTTGAGCAGCACGCACACCTCCGGCAACATCACGGACCATACTGAAAACAGACACGAACAGCACTGCTGCACAAAGCCCTTGAGCCCCCCTCGCCGTGATCAGCGAGGTTGCCCCACCGGCCGCCGCCGCCCACAGCGACGTGACAATGAAACCCACCAGACCGCAGATCGGCGGCCGACGTCGGCCGAACGCATCCACAATGGGACCGAACACCAATTGGCCGACCCCCATCGCCAGAAGAAGCACGGTCAGCGTCAACTGCACCGTCGAGGCAGATTCTCCAAACTCGGCAGCGATTTCAGGAAGCGAGGCAAGGTAAGGCAAGGTACATGTCAGTTCCGGACGGTCCCAACACCGTCACCAACGCCAACGCCACTGTGAATCCCGCCCCTACACGGGCCGAGGTTGAAATGGACACTGAAACTCCTGTTGAACAGGTCGTGCCGTACGCGAAGACGGTCGATCCCGGGCGAGCGGCGCTCTGGGCGGACTGAAGTTTGGCGCGACGCTGTGCTGGTGCGGCGGCGCCCGATGGAAATCGCCTTGTGACGGCAGGTCGATGGGCGTATGCGGCCCGCTGCCATCACCTTCCGGCGACTCGGGTGCTTCAGAATACTTCGACGAACGGGATGCCGAGGATCTCGGCGAGTTCGCGCGCGTCATCGGGTGAGGCCATGTTCTGCGGGTGGGTCGGTGAGACGAGGTCGGCGAAGGCCGCACCGGGCTGGCGGCCCGCGGCGATCGTCAGATCGAGGACGGCTGCCGTCAGCGGATCCGCCTCCGCGTACTGGTCGGGTACCCGGACGGGCACCACGTGTCCGGGGCGCGTCAGGTCCGTGGGGACGGTCGACGCGGCCGCGAGCGTTCGGATGGTCCGTGCTCGGTCGAGCGCTGAGATGCCGGTCCCGGCCTCGTGGGCGGCGTCCACGGCGACGCACTGACCGAGTGTCGATGACCGAGATTCTCGCCAGAACACCGAGGCCTCGGGAATCATCAGCCGGTCGCATACTGTGGCAGGCAACGCCACCTGCACGAACCCCGAGGTCAGGCGAATCATCTCGGCCAGAGCTGCAGTGCTCGCGGTTTCGGCGCCCAGCATGAGCACGGATCTCCACAGATCTGCCACGACCACGAGTTCACCCCGGGCCACGGCGCCGCGGGCGCGATCGAGATTCTGCGTGTCGGCGAGGGCCATCGAAGCGGTCACGGGACGTTCCTCCTGCTGGTGGCGATCATCCGACCGGCGGCCCGCCGGGCTGATGATGGGCTGTGGTCGATCCGGAGAGATCGTCGTGTTGCCTCACGGCAACCGCTCCGAACCTCCGAGTTAAAATGAGCGTGCGCTCAACTTTAGCATCGGATCGGCGGTTTCGGAAGAGTCGCAGTGGCCAAAATCTGCGGAGAGGGGCGGTGCCCCGACCGGCGCGGTGGGCCACCCGCTCGCTTCGACCCAAGCCGAGGGGAGTGGGCGGGCCGAGTTCGGACAGAATGGGGCTATGCCGAAGATCGTGGACCGCGAGGCCCGTCGTACCGAGATCGCCCGCGCCTATCTGGAGATGGTGGCGCGGCAGGGGGTCGAGGGTGTGACCACCCGCGGTCTGGCCCAGGAGTTGGGGGTCGCGGCGGGCGCGCTGTGGAACTACTTCGACGACACGCGGGCGCTGACGATCGCGGCCTTCGAGTTGTATTTCGCGGACATCAATTCCCGGATCGACGAGATCGCCCGGGGCATGCGGGGCGTCGCCGCGATGAAGGTGCTGCTGCGGGAGGTTCTTCCGCTGTCCGCGGTGGGGCAGCAGGAGGCGAGGGTGTCTCTGAGCTTCTATGGTCAGGTGGCCATCGCCGACCCGCTGCACGCGGTTCAGCGGCAGGCCGAGGCGCGCTGGCGTGACATACTGGTGGGTCACATCGGCGAGGCCGTCGAGGACGGCGCGCTGCGGGCCGGCATTGCTCCGGAGGATCTGGCCGACCTGCTGGTGGCGTTGGCGGTGGGGCTGCAGATCGAATACGTGACCGGATCGCCGAACGGGCAGCCGCAGCGTCAGGAGGAGCTTCTCGATCTCGCGTTGCGGCCCTGGCTCGTCGATGACCCCGCACTCGCCGAATTCGAGCACGCCGACCACTGAGGCCGTCGGGGGCGGTCGGGTCGGACGCGGTCGTCGAAGGGCGCGTACCCGGGCCCTCGGCCGTGGCCTTGACCTTCGCGTGAACCTCCGTCATGCTTTATTTTGAGCGAGTGCTCACATTCATGAGAGGGTTGGTATGACGCAACAACTGCGAGTCGTCGTGGTCGGGCTGGGCGAGCACGGCAAAGATATCGTTCGCGCGGTCACCGATGCCGGGATGGTCGTCGCCGGGGCGGTGGACCCGGCCTACGCCGGCCACGATCTGGGGGCGGTAATCGAGGTGCCGGGGCTGGCCGGGCGGACGGTCGTGGGTGCGTTGAGCGACCTGCCCGCCGGGGACGGCGTGGACGTCGCCCTGGTGGCCGCCAAGCTGCCGGTCGCCGCGTTGGTCCCGCTGCTGAAGGATTGCCTGGCCCGCGGCGCGGATGTGCTGACGATCGTCGAAGACGCCTTCGACCTGCAAAGTTTCGCGCCCGAGCTCTACGACGACCTCGATGCCGCGGCCAAGCGCGCGGGTAAGACCGTCGTCGCGACCGGTGTGCAGGACGCGGCCTGGACCGGGTTGGTGCTGCAGGCCACCGCGCTGCAGTTGCAGCTGGGCCCGATCCGGCTCGAGCAGCACCTGGGCGTCGACGGCTACCCGCAGGAATTCCTGCAGTGGCTGGGCATCGGTTGCACCGCAGCGGAGTTCGAGGCGGCCGCGCAGCAGGCGGCGACGACGCCGTCGGTCTTCGGGGCCATCCTGCCGGTGATCGCCCGCAAGCTGGGTCTCACCCTCGCCGGGCAGTCCCGGGAGATGAGCCCGTATGTGATCGATACTGCGGTCGAGTCGATCACCCTCGAGCGCACCATCGCCGCGGGTGAACCCATCGGGCGCCGCGACGTGGTGACCGTGCACACTGTGGAGGGCACCGATCTGGTCGCCGAACTGGTCACCTCGGTCCTCATGGACCGCGACGATTTCCACGCCGTGTTGGGTGGGTTCCCGGCCGTGGAATTGAGCCACCGGATGACCCCGGGTCCGCCGGCGGTGAACGCGTCGTTGATCACCGGATCCCCGACGTTGTTGCGGCGCCGGCGGGAGTGGTCTCGACCGCGGATCTGCCCACCCCGTTCCATCGGCGCGGCACCGACGCCCCGGTGGCCGCGAGGTAGTGCGAGATCGGCGCAGGGCGGGGAAGGGGTGGCACCGGTGTTGTAGGCCTCGTTGCCCTTGTCCGCCCACCACGGCGCGACCAGGTCATTGCGCTGGTTCCAGGTCCTGCGCAGCGCGGGCAGCGACCAGCCCTGCGCCGGCGTCAACTCGGGCTCGCGGATGCCGTAGGAGCGTTCCGCCGCTCGTTGCGACGACACTGCCTTCACGTGGGCGAGCATGTGGTTGAACGCAAACCGGGCCGCCCCGCAGTGCGATTCCACATCGCGGACCTGAGTCGGCGCCGGATCCAACGCGAACCCGATACGACTGCGCGGTCCAGCCGTCGGGAACCTCGAACCCGGCCGTCACGATCTACCCCGCCCCGCCCGCAACAAGATCCGTGATCCTGGTGGCGGCAACCGTCCGCGCGGCCCGGTCGCGCGCACCGCCGTGCCGCACCGGCGAGAACACGCCGACGTGAGCACCCCGATTCCTCGCGCACCAGACCCCGCTCGTCTCACCCGCATCGGCCAGCATGATCCGGGCCCTGCGCCTGTAGGTGCTCGACCCCGAGCCACGCGGGGAAGGGGTGGTCAGCGGCTGGTCAAGTGGGCGCCGACATGTGGGCGGCGAGGTCGTCGGGTTCCAGGAACGACGGCGGCGGGGGCGGACCCCAGGCGGAGAGGCCCTCGAGTCCCCTCGAGGATCTGTGGTGGCCACATTTCGCCGCCGAACGGACCCCCGATCGCGCGGCTGGGCCAGGCGCCCAGGGGCAGGATCGAGCCCTCCCGGCCCGCGAACAACCGCTGTCCGACTACATCGCCGAACGCTTCCAACTCCACGCCGACCCCGTCGACGCACTCGACACCCGCGACCGCGACCGCGCTCACGCTCATCCGCGCACACAACACCGAGTCGTAGGCGGGCGCGATCGAGCGCATAGCTGTTCCGGCAGAACAGGTCCCGTGAGGCGGAAGAACTAAGCGCTGGTAGATTCCTAGCCGCCGGGCTCGCGGAGCACGACGCTGCTGTCTGGCTGCAATGCGTCGCCGTGCCGATACACGACCTTCCACCGTCCGTCTTCTCGTCGGAAGACGGTCGTCACGCGATCTGGTCCCAGCCCTGCGCGGCGCCGAGGAGCATGAGCGGTTCGGCCGGCGGGGTCGCGGTGCAGCGCGGCCCGAATTCGGTATCCCGCCCATTCAGTACTTGAGCGTCGTGGTGCCCGGCACGGCGAATTGGTGGCGTGCCGGCGGAAGATCCGCCGAAAACAGTACGCCCGGAGGCGCTTCGACGACGTCGAGAATCCGACTGATCAAACCGGTGTTGGTGAGGTCCTCGCCCGGGAACGGTGTGATTTCCAGGTGTAGGTCGGGTTGCCCGGTGATCGACAGGGAGAACGACGCTTCCTCGATCGCGATGGGCACCACCTGGATCACGCCCTCGAAGTCGATTCCACGGTCGGTGGCGAAGCGGACCGTTTCCCTGGTTCCGATGGCATTGCCGACGGGGATGACGTTCGCGCCGTCGTTCCACCTCACCGCGGTGTCGCTGAGCTGGGGATCGTAGGTCTCGTGCACCGTCTGTGCGGTGGCGCCGATTCGGCGTGCGGCCTCGCGCATCGGGCCCCCGAGGACGCTCGGTTGGGCCTGCGCGGCGGCGGCGACTCGAGCGAATTCCTCTGGGGTGGCGCCGATGCCGATTTCCTGGGCCACCGCGTCGGACAGCGAGTCCAGGGCGACGGTGTGGGAGAAGGTGATCTTGCGGATGTGCTGTGATGCTGCGGCGACCAGTGCCGGGAGCTGCACCCACCAGATGTCCTGTACACCGGTGGCCAGGAAGCTGGCTCCGTGTGCGGTGCACAATCGGTGCAGCTCGTCGGTCCATGCAGGGTCGGGTGTGAATCCGTCCTGGTGCAACGTGACGACGTCGACTCCGTGTCGGATGAAGTGGCGGGCCTGTTCGAAAACGACGTCCACTCCGACCGCGGCGGTCAGGACGGCGATATCCGGTGGCGTGTCGAGAGCGTCGAGCAGCTCGTGCGGGGAGCCGGTGACCGCGACGTCGACGCCGGTCGGGAGGCCGACGACCTCGCAGAGCGGGCGGCCGATCTTGTCTGCGGCGATATCCACCCCGCCGACGATCCGATGCCCGAGGTCGGCGAGCAGGCGCGCAATGCTGGTCCCCTGCAGTCCGAGGCCGACGATCGCGACCCGACAGCCTGGAGATGAGAGGGCGTCGTTCACCGCATTGCGCGCGCCGGTGGGCTGCTTGTTCTGCTCGGGGTGGTCTTTTCGGGAGGTATCGGATCGGCTCGCGGCCCGGGACAGGCCGTCGAGATGGCCGCGGATGCTGTCACCGTCGTCGCTGATCCACGACTGGTGGTGGGCGTGGCGCACCATGGCGTCGAAGGCGGACGCCCAGCCCGGGTCCGCACCGAGTGATCCGACGGCTCGTTTGATGAAATCCACCCGAATCCAGGCATGTTCGTTGGTGTCCAACGTGCCGGCGCCGGCCTGGTCCAGGGCGTGGGCGACGTCATCGCACTCGAGTCCGGTGACGTCGATCTTGAACTGGGTGAGTACTTCCGGCTCCGCGACACCGACTTCGGTTCGAGAGGACACGGTGATGATCATCGGGGGCTCCTGTTCCTTGCAGGGTGTGTCAGTCCAAGGGGCGGAAGCGGGACCGGTGGAAGATCAGCGGGTCGGTGTTGTCGTCGGTGTGTAGGGCGGTGACTTTCAGGACGACGATGGTGTGGTCACCGGCGGGGTGTTCGGCGTAGGGCGTGCACTCCATCCAGGCGGCGGCTTCGGGGATGAAGACGGCGTCGTCGTTGCGGTGGACGTCGACGTCGGCGAGTCGGCGTTCGCGGTCGCTGCCGGCCAGTTGGCGGCACAGGGTTTCCTGGTGCCCGGCCACGACCGAGGCGCCGATCGTGTGTGCTGCACGCATCCGTGGCCAGGACTGGGAGCTGTTCTGGACGGCGAAGGAGACCAGTGGGGGGTCCAGGGAGATGCCGACCATGAACGACGAGGTCACCAGCACGTGGTCGGTGCCGTCCACGGTGGCCGCGAGGGCGGCGATGCCGGAGGGGTAGTGCGCGAACGCCTTACGCAGCAGCTGCGGATCGGTCGGGCGTGTCTCGAGGGTCAGGGTCATGGGAATCGTCCTTTTCTGGTGTGTGGTCGCCCGCGGCGGCCGGGTCGGTTCGGTGTGCGGCGTCGGGCTCCGCGGTGGGCCCAGACGTCGAACTCGACCTTGATCGCGTCGGAGGCCAGTCCGCACACGATCACGCCACCGCTGGCGGGCCGTGGCTCGGGCAGCAGCTCCCGGATGACGGGGTCGGCCTCGAGGATCGCCTCGTGAGAACTGAAGTGCGGCTTGATGTAGACCACTTCGTCCCAGCTGGACCCGGCGGCCTCGAGCGCCCACGCGGCGTTGTCGATGACGGCGCGGGTCTGTTCGGCGACATCGTCGGAGAGGGTGGCGGTCTGCGGGTCGAATCCGGCGACGCCGCTGAGGATGACCCACTCGTCACCGGCGATCGAGTGCGGGAACGGGTGGGGCGGCTCGGGGTGACGACGAGCGTTCCATGTGCTCATGGCGGTCACCGCCCGACGGGGGCGGGGGCAGGCTCACGCCAGGGTTCGATCTTGGCGCCCTCGGGGTCCCACCGGTCGCGGTGCACGTCACGCAGGTAGTCCTCGCGGACGATGGTCGGGTTGGGGGAGTTCGCGTTGCGGCGCACGGCGTACTCGGCGGCGGTTCCGAATCCCGGTCGGGTGGTGTCGACGACGTGGCCGGCCTTCTGGCGGAAGTGCGGCAGGACCTGTTCGGCGAAGAGCCCGGCGGTCTTCTCGATGAGCCAGCGTGGCTTGGCGCCGGTCGAAAAGTTCAACAGGATGCGCCCGGTTCCGGTGTCGTCGATCAACTGCTCGAGTCCCTCGATCACCGTTTCGGGTGATCCGGCGACGATCCAGTTGTGTTTGCGCAGGTCCTCGAAGCTCATCTTCTTGGTGTCGACCGCGAAACCCTGTTTGCGGATCGAGCGTATGGACCGTTCGGTGGAGTAGCCGGCGGGGAATGCCTCGTGTTCGGGGTGTTGGAAGTAGTTCTGGTAGTTCCACAGGATGCTCGCCTCGGACTCCTGGCGGGCGATCGCGTCGGTTTCGGCGACGTGGACCTCCACGACGGTGGCGACCTGTTTGGGGTCGGCTTCGTAGCCTTGCTCGCGGCACAGGCTGCGGAACTTGTCGATGATCGCGATCATGGCGGGGCGGTAGTTGAGCACCGTCTGATAGGTGGAGCGGCGTTTGGCGGCCAGCTCCAGCGTCTCGATCGAGCCGCCGCCGGGCAGGACGAAGTCGATGGGGTGCGCCGGGCGGGGCCAGATGTTGACGTAGTTGTGGTTGAAGTGTTTGCCCCGCCAGGTGAAGGGCCCGGGCTCGGTGAGTGCCTTGACCAACAGGTCGTGGCCCTCGGCGTGGCGTTCCCGGGCCAGGGCCGGGTTGATGTTCAGCGAGTGGTACTGCGCCCCCAGGCCCATGGGCAGTCCGACCATCAGCCGGCCGCGGGAGACGGTGTCGACCCAGGCGATCTCCTCGGCCAGGCGCACCGGGGTCTGGTAGGCGTTCATCAGGGGCCCGTTGGCCCAGATCTTGACCCGGTCGGTGTGCGAGGCCAGCCACCCCGCCGCCAGCATGGCGTTGGGTCCCAACCCGATGGGGCCGTTGTGCTGTTCGGAGAAGGAGACTCCGTCGAAGCCGAGGTCCTCCATCCGGGCCAGCATCTGCAGCTGGGTTTCGATGGCGCGCTGGCCCTCGACGGGGTCGTAGTTGGAGTTGGGCAGGTCGATGTAGACGGCCTTGCTGGGGCGCTGCCCGGCGTAGGGGATCCGGGGATACCCGGATTCGAGGAAGGCGAAGAATTCGATCTCGTGCATGGTGGGTGTTCCTTTCGCGGCGGCGGGGGCTTTAGACGGTGACCTGGTCGGTGACCGCGGTGGCGATGTGTGCGCTCACCGCGGCGGCGACCTCGGCGGGTTGGTCGATCACCATTCCGTGACTCGACGGCGCCCCGGCGGGGCCGGGCAGCACGCGCAGGGTGGCGGTGGGGATGCGGTCGGCGAATCCGCGGGCCTGCTGGTTGCCGACGGTGCGGTCGTCCTCGGCGGCGAGCACCAGGGTCGGCGCGGTGATGCGGGCCAGCCGGTGGTCGAACTTGATGTCGTAGCGCGGGTTCCACATCAGCAGCGCCGCGGTGCTGTCCTCGCGGAAGGCCTGGATCGCGTCCTCGAAGTCGTCTTGCTGGGCCAGCTGGTCCTGGTGCGCGGCGGCGCGGCCGTTGAGCAGCCGGTCCAGACCCTCGGCGGGGGTGGTGCGGAAGATGTCGAACAGCGCCTCGTCGGGGATCCGCACGCCCAGCGGCGTGATCAGGGTCAGGCTGCGGTACCGCTCGGGGTAGTAGAGGGCCAGGTTCGCCGCAAGCCACGCCCCCAGCGAGGTCCCCACGAGGTGGACGCGGTCCAGCTCCAGCGCCCGGAAGAAGGCGTCGTAGTGCAGGATCCAGTCGTCCCAGGTGTCCATCGCCGCCGGCCGGGGCGTGTCCCCGAATCCGGGGTGTTCGGGTGCGACGACGTCGAAGCGGTGCGCGAGTTCGCGGTGCAGCGGTGTCCAGGCGCGGGTGTGGCCGCCGCCGTGCAGATACACCAAAGTTTCACCGGTTCCGCCGCGGCGGTAGGCGGTCGGCACACCGGCGACGTCGAGGATCGTCGGCTCGGTCCAATATCTCCAGTTCCGGTCGGCGAAACCGGGGGTCGTGTCCGTCATGGTCGTCCTTTCGTGGCAGTACAGGCAGGCGGGTGTGCCGGCAGCGGGTCCTCCGCTTTTATTGAGCGGATGCTCATTTTCAGCGTGGTGGAAATCATGCCACGACCCGGGCCGGGTCGTCAATGGGTGGGTCGGGGTCGGCTACATTCGGTTGTGTGCAGGTGTCCACAACGGTGAGGAGCCACTCGTGAGCGAGCCGACGACGCGTCGGACCCGCCGCTACGATCCCGGACGCCGCGACCGGATCGCCGAGGCGGCGCTGCAAGTGGTGACGCGCGACGGGGTGGAGGGGCTCACCCATCGTGCCGTCGCGGCGCTGGCCGATGTCCCGGTGGGGTCGACGACCTACCATTTCGCCGACAAGGACGAGCTGCTGCTGGCGGCGATCGAGCTGGCCGAGCAGCGCAGTGCCGACACGCTGGAGCGGACCTTCCTCGACTGCCGACCCGAGGACGACCTGGCCGGCGCGATCGCCGAATTCGTCGAGATCCTGACCGTTCGCGATCGTGAGCGGTTCCTGCTCGACTACGAGATCTTCCTCGCGGCGCGGCGGCGGCCGGCACTGGCGCCGATCGCCGCCGCGTGGATCGAGGAGTGCTACACCCTGATCGCCCGCCACACCGACGAGCAGGCCGCCCGCATCGTGACCGATCTGATCGAGGGACTGTTGGCCCAGGCGGTGGTGTTCGGCCGCGAGCTCACCGCCGACCGGACCCGGCCCGCCTTCGCGCGGGTGCTGGCGACCTGAGCCACGGGCTCGGCCACGGCCGTGCCACGCGTGCCGAGGCGCCGCCCGGATGACCGCACGTCGGCGCCGCGGCGGCTCGAGCCCGCGCACACACGGACGCGATCGAGGCGACCGACCGGCGGCGCCGGTGACCGACGCCGTCGCGAAAACCGTTTACTACCAGCATCATCGACTGCGAAGGTCGGGCCCGAGAAGCCTCGTGCACGGAGAGGGCACCCCGTTCCTGATCTTGGAATTGTGGCCGACACCCCCAGATTCGCCGGGAACGATCAGGAGCGGGAGGCCTGATCGGACGAGGACTGCCGAAAAAGAATCATTGCGAAAGTGCGTCGGTGACTCTAAAGTAACCGCTATGTACACACGTACATAACGATTACGGAGGTTGCGGTGGACGTGCAGGAGTTGCCGAGCGAGTTTGCGGTCTGGCCCCCGAGCGAGGCGACCGTGCGCTGCCCGTTCGCCTACTTCGCGACGCTGCGCGACAGTGCGCCGGTCTACCGGTTCCCCGAGCCGGGTCATTTCGGTGCCGACATGTACGTGGTGACCCGCTGGGCGGACTGCGCCGAGGCGCTGCTGCGTGCGGAGGTCTTCGTCAACAACCTCGACGAGGGGGGTGCGCTGGCGGCGTTCGAGACCACCAGGGAGCCGTTGATCGCCCCCGACGTGGCGACCTTCTACCACCCGAGCAACGTGTTCTTCTCCGACGGTGCGGACCACCGGGTCAAACGCTCGTGGGTGATGCCGCTGGTTTCCCGCGAGCGGCTCTCGGTGGTGCGGCCGATGGTCGCCGCCGAGGTCGACCGGCTGATCGACGCCTTCCTCGCCGACGGACGCTGCGACTTCCGGGCACAGTTCAGCGACGTCATGCCGATGAAGGTGGTCCGCCAGGTGATGGGCCTGCCCGCCGACGCCGACCCGATGATCAAGCGACTCTCCGCCGCCCTCGAGGTCACCGACAACAATCCCCACCAGAGCGACGAGATGGCCACCGAGCTGCGGGAGGCGCGCATCGCCATCCTCACCCTGATCGCCGAGCTGCTCCGGGTCCGAGAGGCCGCCCCGGTGGCGGGCGACTACGTCTCCGAACTCGTCGCGCGGCAGGTCGCGCGCGACGGTGCGCTCGACATCAACGCGCTCACCATGCACCTGGCGGCGACCGTGTTCGGTGCCGATCACGCCGTGGGCGGTCACCTCGCCGACATCGCCGCGCGGCTGGGCCGGGACCCGGACCTGCAGGACCGGGTCCGCGCGGACCGCTCGCTGATCCGCGCCCTGTCCAACGAGGCACTGCGCATCGAGAGCCCGCTGCCGTGGCTGTTTCGCCGCTGCGTGCAGGACACCACCCTCGGCGGTGTGGCGATCCCCGCCGGCGCCGTCGTCCTGATCGTGCAGGTCTCGGCCAACCACGACCCGCACGCGTTCCCCGAACCCGCCACCTTCGACCTCGATCGCCCCAACATCGAACGCGATCACCTGACCCTGGGCCGGGGCAGGCACCGGTGCGCGGGTGCGGAGATGGCCAATCTGCAGGCCGACGTCACGGTCAACCGGCTCCTGGACCGGCTGGCCGACATCCGGCTCGACGACGACCGCAGCGACCTGATGCCGCAGCTGAGCTACGGCTTCCGCATCCCGACCGCCGTCCACCTCACCTTCCGCGCCGCGCACTGACACCAACCCGACCGACACCGACCCGAAATCGAGAACCCCCTCATGACCCACGTCATCACCCGCTCCTGCTGCAGCGACGCCTCGTGCCTGGCCGTGTGCCCGGTCAACTGCATCCACCCCACCCCCGACGAGCCCGATTTCGGGACCACCGAGATGCTCTACATCGATCCCGCCGGGTGCGTCGACTGCGGCGCCTGCGTCGCGGCGTGCCCCGCGGGCGCCATCACCCCCGAGCACGAACTCACCGCCGACCAGCAGCCCTACCGCGACATCAACGCGCTCTGGTTCGACGCGCCCGGCCGCGCCGACTACAGCCGTGACCCGCTGCCGCTGACCGCGCCGAGGTGGCCGGGCGGTCGGCTGCGGGTGGCGATCGTGGGCTCCGGTCCGGCCGCCTTCTACGCGGCCGACGAGCTGCTCACCCAACGCGGCCTCGACGTCGCGGTCGACATGTTCGAGCGGCTCCCCGTCCCCGGCGGCCTGGTCCGCTTCGGGGTCGCGCCCGACCACCAGGACACCAAGGGCGCCGCCGACACGTTCGCGACCACGATGCAACGCCCGGGATTGCGGCTGTTCCTGAACACCGAGATCGGCACGGATGTGTCGATACAGGATCTCACCCAGCGTTACCACGCCGTCGTCGTCGCCGCCGGCGCACTGCAGGACAAGGCGCTCGGTGTGCCCGGCGAAGAACTGGCCGGCAGCCATTCCGCGACCGAGTTCGTCGCCTGGTACAACGGGCACCCCGACTTCGCCGACCGCAGCTACGACCTGTCGGGTCGCCACGCCGTCATCGTCGGCAACGGAAACGTCGCCCTGGACGTGGCGCGGATCCTCACCAGCGACCCCGAGCGCCTGACCCGAACCGACATCGCCGACCACCCTCACCGCCCTCGCCGCCAGCAACATCACCGACGTCACCGTGATCGGCCGGCGCGGACCCGCCCAAGCGGCGTTCTCGGCCAAGGAACTGCTCAGCCTGATTCAGACGCTGGGCATCTCGGTCGAGCTCGCCGAGGACCTCGAACTCGACCCGGTCAGCGCCGAAGCGGTCGGAGGACCGCAGGGATCGCTGGTTCACTACAAGCTCGACCTGCTCGCCGATCTTCCCGCCGGTAGCGACACCGACGACCGCACGATCACGCTGCGGTTCCTCGCCGAGCCCACCGAACTTCTCGGCCGGGCGGGGGTCGAAGCAATCCGGCTGCGTCGCACCGAACTCGTCGCCACGAACACCGGCGACGTGCGCGCCGAGGCGACCGATCGGACCGAGGAACTCGCGTGCGACCTGGTCTTTCGCGCCATCGGGTTTCACGGCGCCCCGGTGCCGGGCCTCCCGTTCGACGACACCCGAGGGGTCATCCCCAATCGCGACGGCGCCGTCGTGGACCCGCACTCCGACGAGCCGATCCCGGGCATGTACGTCGCGGGGTGGATCAAGCGCGGGCCCTCGGGCGTGATCGGCACCAACAAGCACTGCGCCCAGCAAACCGTCGCCCAGATTCTGGAAGACTTCCGAGCAGGCAGCCTCGGCGCACCGACCCACGACCCCGACGACGTTCCCGGCCTTGTGCCCGATCACATCTCAACCGCAGGCTGGCGCCGCATCGACGAACACGAGCGCGCTGTCGGCCGAGCCAACCGACGCCCACGAGTCAAGATCGTGCACATCGACGACATGCTGGACGTGGCTTTGCAACCGGCCTGAGCAACGCGGCGGGGCGGATGGGTGGTTTCACCCAACCGCCCCACCGATGCCGTTCCGCCCGGCACGATCAGGGCACCAGGATCGCGCGCCCCCGGACGTTGCCGTTGTCGAGATCGGTGATCGCCGACTGGAAGTCGTCGAGCGCGTACTTCGCCGTGTGCAGTGTCACCGCGCCGCGGGCGGCGAGCGCCATCAGGTCGCAGAGGTCGTTGTAGGACCCGACCAGGTTGCCGATGAAGTTGATCTCGGTGGAGATGATGTCGATCGTCGGCACGTCGATGTTCTCGCCGTAGCCGACGACGTGGTAATCGCCCGCCCGGCGCAGCATCCGCACGCCCTCGCCGGTCGCCCCGCCCTCGCCGACGAAGTCGACGACGACCTCGGCGCCGTGGCCGTCGGTCAGTTCGAGCACTTGCTCGACCTGGCTGCCATCGGCGACCACCGCGTGGTCGGCCCCGATCGACAACGCGAGCTTCACGGCGTCCGGGTTGCGGTCGACGACGATCAACTCGGCGGGGCTCAGCGCCTCGAGCACTTGGATGCCAATGTGGCCGAGGCCGCCGGCGCCGATGATGACGGCCTTGTCGCGCGGTCCGAGTCGCCTGGCCGCCTTCGCCGCCGCGTGGTAAGCGGTGAGGCCGGCGTCGGCGAGGGCCGCGACGTCGGCGGGCTCGAGCGAGTCGTCGATCTTCACCACGCTGCGTGCCGACGTCTTGAGGTACTCGGCGTAGCCGCCGTTGGTGTCGATGCCCGGGAAGGAGTTCGACTCGCAGTGCACGTCGTCGCCGGAGCGGCACGCGCGGCACAGCCCGCAGGTGATCAGCGGGTGCACGATGACCTTGTCGCCCTCCGTCACGTTTGTCACCGCCGAGCCGACCGCCTGGACCCAGCCGGCGTTCTCGTGGCCGATCGTGTACGGCAATTGGACCTGCGTCTTCTCGGCCCACTGGCCCTCGAGGATGTGCAGGTCGGTGCGGCACACGCCGGCGCCGCCGATCTTGACAATCACATCGAACGGTCCGGTCGGCTCCGGGATCGGCACCTCGGCCAGCTCGAGGTTGGTGTGATATCCGACGACCCGCACGGCACGCATCTTGCTCATCGGGGTGGTCCTTCCTGTTTCGGGTGCCTGCTCAGCTGCGGAAGCCGAGCGTGGCGAGGGGAATGAAGGTGGGGTCGTAGCCCGTGTCGGCGGATTCGGCGCCCTCGGCGCGATGCACCTGCGCCGCTTCGGATCCGGGGTAGCGGGTGCGCAGCAGGCCACGGCAGAAGTGCGCGTTCCCGTCGATCGAGATCCGGGTCGACCGGGCGCGGCGCAACGCCATCGACACATCTGCGGCGGCGTAGCCGTTTCCGTCGTGGTCGACCATGACCAGCGCGTCGGGATCGGTGGACAGGCCCAGGGCGGTGCGCCGGCGCAGCAGGGCAGCTGTGGCCGCGTCGTCGGGCAGGTCATGCAGCCGCACCGCGCCGAGTTCCTCGACCCGACGGTCGCGGTCGGCCCGCAGCAGCGCCGTCAGGCAGCGTTCCATTGCGGCCGTGTGCGCCTTGCGGGTGAAGGTGGCCCGCAGTTCTTCCAGGTCGTTCTCGGCCTCGTGCCCGAACGTGCCCCGGTAGCCGGCATCGGTTGCGAGCCCGGCGTTGATGATCTGCGAGTCGTGGTGGTCATCGAGCTCCACCACCACCGTCTCGGTCCACGCCAGCCTCTCCAGCACGTCCTTGGCGTCGGATGCCATGAGGTAGGCGAAGTTCGGCGCACAGAACGACGTGGGGAGCCGCAGATGCAGCTCGACGCGGCCGCTCTGCTCGGCCGCGAGCGAGCGGACGAAACCGAGGTCGGTGATCGGCTCGTCCAGCTCGGGGTCGAGCACGGCGCCGAGCGCCGCGTAGGCCTCGTCGTTTCGTGCCGCGACGCGGGAATCGACGATCGCCGAGCTCATCTCACGCCCCGACCAGATGCTCGGCGGCTTCTTCGGTGCGCTCCGCGCCGCGCGGGCCGACGGCGGGCTCGTCGGCTGCGTCGTCCGAGGCGAGTTGCAGTTCCTGCGGTACCGCAATGTCGTACATCTTCGCGGCGTTCAGACCGAGGATCTTCTTGCGCTGCTCGGTGGTGATCGGCGCGTATTCGCCTAGCTCCTCGGGGATTTGGAAGTCGGCGAACTTCTCGATCAGCCAGCGCGGGGTCCACAGCGCATAGTCGGAGGAGAACTGGATTCGGTCCTCGCCGACCCAATAGAGCAGCTCGCCGATGATCTGGGCGAAGTACTTCGGCCGGGTGTGGATGAACGGCATCGCCACCGCGAGACCGGCGTGCACGTTGGGCTCCTGGGTGGCGATCCAGCAGAAGTCCTCGAGCCGCGGCAGGCCGCAGTGCTCCACCACGAAGTTCAGATCGGTGAAGTCGGAGGCGATGTGGTCGACGTCGGCGACGTCGAATGCGTCGCGATCCAGCGGACGGATGGTCGGGCCCTTGTGGACGTGGATGTTGCGGATACCGAGTTCCCGGCACACCTCGAAGTAGCGATAGGACCACGGGTCGTCGAGCTTGTAGCCGCGCGAATCCCCGTGCCACTCCGCGGTGTAGAGCTTCACGCCCTTGAGGTCGAAGCGCTCGGCGTCCGCACGGAGCTGGTCGAGGCCGGCCTCGCCGTTGCGGGGGTCGAAGTTGTGGTTGTAGGTCAGCCTGTCCGGATGCGCCTTCGCCAGCGCCGCCGCCTCCTCGGTCTGCCCGAATCCGTTGCAGTAGAACTCGCCGAGGTATGCGGGCTGGAAGATGGCGTGATCGACGTAGCCGTCGCGGAACACGTCGTTCATCAGCCGCTCGCCGCCCTGGTACAGGTACTCCTCGTAGGTCCACTGCTCGGACTCGGGCGAGAGATTCTTGTGATAATCGTAGAAGCAGTCGATGAACTGCTTGCCGTGGGCGTTACGAATGTTCTCCGGCCGGGCGTCCCACAGCGCGATGTGGGCGTCCACGATGAAGTAGCTGGCGTCGGCTGTCTTGTACATGCGATTCGCTCCCATTTCCCAGTGACTGCTGTCACATGCTGAAGCCGAGAGTAGGACCCTTCACGGCCCCAGTGACCCCCCGTTTCGTCTCAATGTGAGACGAGGACCCCGCACCCGTGAGTGGTTGATGAGTCTATGGACTCGTTAACCACTCACGGGTTCTGACCTGCGGGTTTTCGGCTCGGCGCACAGCGGGTACGTAATCTGGTTCACAGCCTACGACGAAGGGAGGCTGCGATGTTCAGCTCCGACCGCTCGATGCTTGGCGAAGTTGCTTCATGAGCCACCTACGCGATCCGGCGACTGTGAGCCCGTGCTCGAGTACGTCCCGCAGCACCGGCTCCGCGCGCGACGCCACCAGCGCCGAAGTTGTGTATTCGACGACCCGGGCGTCGTTCCCGGTCCACCGAGTCACAGCTGTCGCGAGCGCGTGAACCTGACGTGCCGAAACGTCGGGGTCGGATGCGTCGTCGAAGACGAAGTATGTCGATGTCGCTGTCCACGGTCATCGTGCCTCGCGCCGCGGATCCGAACACTGCGGCGTAGGTCGGTGGGGGCTCCCACCCACCGAGGTAAATCTCGAGCCGGGCCAGCAACGTCTTCGTCAAGTGCGCCAGTGCGAGGATCGGTTCTGCCGCCAAATGGTCTGTGTTGAACCGGTACGCATAGGCGTTGCCCACCCGCTCGGCGGTCACGACGCCCTGCCGCACGAGTCGCGCGAGCACCTTGCGGATGCCTTCCTCGGAGAAGGCGTTCAGGACCCGGTGGATCTGTCCCGTCGTGAACGTCGTGTCGCGCATCGCCAGGACGGCGAGCACGTCCCCGTCGAGTGTCGGCGTCACCGTGGCCAACGGTCGGTTCAGTTCCACGAGACCTCCTCTAGGAGTCCAACTATAGTACGGAAATACCAACTATAGTTGGACATGCTCGCCCGAGAGAGCACCGGACGTCGGCGTTCGAAGGGCTGAACATTCGTTGCCCCTTCGGCCACCTACGGCCGAAACCGCGCCTGCGCCAACACCACCCGCCCGTCTACGACCGTCACCCCCTCGGCCTCCAGCAACTCCAGCTGCCGCCCTGCGAGGTGCGACGCCGGCCGGCCCGATGCCCCGATCACCCGGTGCCACGGCAGATCCGCCGAATCGGTTCGCATGATCCAGCCGACCGTGCGCGGACTCGACAGTCCCGCCGCGGCCGCCAGGTCACCGTAGGTCGCGACCCGGCCGCGCGGGATCGACGCGACCAATTCGCGCACCCGCTCGACCTGCTCCTCGGTGGTGCGCACCTACAGATGCGTCCGGATCAACGCCGCCACCTCAGCTGGTCGCGCTTGCGGCACCATGTGGTCGCAGTCCCACTCCGCGACGGTCACCCGAGCCGCCGCCAGCGCCTCCCGGAACTCCGGCGTCACGTACGGCGGCTGCACCTTCATCGCCTGCACCAGCGACGTCCGCATCCCCGGCGGCGGCAGCACGAATTCCCGCGCCAGCTCGCCCCAGCACGCCGTCACCGCCGACAGGTTGATCCGCCACCCGACCCGACCGTGCGGCCACGGCACGAGATGCTCAGCGAGTTCCTCGTCGAGCAATTCCGGCGCGACCTCGCCCCACGAGCCGTTCGCCTTGTCGGCGCGCGCCTCCGCGGCGTTGGTGTAGTCCGGCGACGCCAGGGTCTGTTCGGCGACGGTCAGCAGCCGCGCCGGATCCAGGCCGATCGCCGGGTCGAGCAGCACCAGCGACCGCACCAGGTCCGGCCGCTCCGAGGCCAGGTGCAGCGCGACCGCTCCGCCGAACGAATGCCCGACGACGACGGCGGCCCCCACCCGTTCCAGCACCGCGGTCAGGTCCGCGACATGGGCCTCGAACCCCCACGGCGGCGTCGCCGGCGAGCGGCCGTGCCCGCGCAGATCAGGCGCGACGATCCGCACGTCGGCGAGGTGGTCGCGGGCCAGCGCCGCCCAGCGGCGGCCGTGCCCGGTGAGGCCGTGCACCGCGAGCACGAGCGGCCCGTCGGCGGGCCCGAAGGATTGAACATGTAGATCCGGCACGTCGCGAGTATTTCTGTCGGAGCCTTCTGCTGCAATGTCGCCATGCCCGACACCACCCGCCACGCACCCGCGGTGCGCCTCACCCGCGGCGCCCCCGCCACCGCGGCCGCGCGGACCTGGCCGGAAGACGTGCGACCCCTGTTCGAGAGTGCCGATGACGCACACGGCTGGCAGCCGTGGCAGGTGCTCGGCAGTCCCGGCACTGGCAAGACGGCGCTACTCACCGACCTGGCGGTCGAGCGGATCGCCGCGGGCGCCGACCCGGAGTCGGTGCTGGTCCTGACGCATTCGCGGGTCGCCGCGACGAGCGTGCGCGCCGCCGTCACCGCTGGCCTGTTCGCCCGCCGCGGCGCCACCGGCACGACTCGCGAACCGCTGGTGCGCACCGTCCACTCCTACGCCTTCGCGGTGCTTCGGCTGCAGGCCGCCGTGCACGGCAACCCGCCGCCGCGGCTGATGACCGGCGCCGAGCAGGACGCCGTGATTCGCGAGATGCTCGCCGGCGAGGTCGCCGACGGAGCCACCCAGTGGCCCGAAAGGCTGCGCGGCGCCCTGGGCATGGCGGGATTCGCGGCCGAACTGCGCGACTTCATGCTCCGTGCGGGGGAACGCGGCCTCGGACCGGAGGACGTCGTCCGCCTCGGCCGCAGACACAACAAACCCGAATGGGTCGCCGCCGGCAAGTTCGCCATCCGTTACGAGCAGGCGACATTGCTGCGTTGGTCGGTAGGAGTCGAGACTCCCGAGGCCAGCGCGCCCGCCCTGGACGCCGCCGAACTGGTGGGCGCGGCACTGAATGCTTTCGCGACCGACGCAGACCTGGTCACCCGCGAACACGCCCGGGTGCGGTGGTTGCTCGTCGACGACGCCCAGCACCTCGACCCGCAGGCCGCCGACCTCGTGCGGCTCATCGGCACCGGCACGGCGCGCACCGTCGTCGCCGGCGACCCCGACCAGGCGATCTTCGCATTCCGTGGCGCCGAACCGACGTTCGTCACCGACCTCGCTGACGCCGGATCGCCGCTCCGGATCGTGCTGTCCACCAACCACCGCAGCGCGGCCGCGCCCGCCGGCCTCGCCACCCGGATCGCAGCTCGCCTGCCCGGCCTCGGCCCACACCGCGGCGCGCACCCGGCACCCGGCGCCGCCGACGGCACGGTCCGCATCGAGGTGCTGCCCAGCGTCGCCCGCGAAGCCGCCGCCGTCGCCGACCACCTTCGCCGCGCCCACCTCAATGACGGGGTGCCGTGGTCGCAGATGGCGGTGCTGATGCGGTCGGTGCCGTGGTCGATTGCGCCACTGCGCCGCGCCCTCGCCGCGTCCGGTGTCCCGACCACGACCGCCGCCACCGAGCTGCCGTTGGCCCGCCAGCGCGGGGCGGCGTGGCTACTGCTCGTGCTGCGCGCGATCATTGCCGCCGACGCGTTCGACACCGAGGACGGCCTCGCATTGCTCGCCGGCCCGCTCGGCGGCGCCGACCCCGTCGCGCTGCGCCGACTGCGACGCGGATTGCGCCGCACCGGCGCCGAACTCGACTCCGCGGAGATGCTACGGGCGGCGATCGTCGATGACCTGAGCGCCGATACCGAGGCCGCCATCGACGGCCTCACCGATGTCGAGGCCGCGCCGCTGCGCCGTGTGCTCGACGTGGTCGCTCACGCCCGCGCCCCGCACCGCGAGGCGCGCGGCATCGAAGACGTGCTGTGGGCGACGTGGCAGGCGTCGAGCCTGGAGCGCCGCTGGTCGGCGGCGTCGCTGCGCGGCGGCCCGGGTGCGGTGCAGGCCGACCGGGACCTCGACGCCGTCGTCGCCCTCTTCGACGCCGCAGCCGCCTACGTCGACCGCCTCCCACGCGCGGGCGTCGAGGGCTTCGTCACCTACGTCGAGCACCAGGCACTGCCCGGCGAGCGACGGCCCCGCGCCTGCATCGCACGCGACGCGGTCGAGTTGCTCAGCGCGCACTCTGCGGCGGGACGGGAGTGGCGCGTCGTCGCGGTCGTGGGTGTGCAGGAGGGCCTGTGGCCCAGCCTGCGCGCACGTGGAACCCTGCTCGGCACCGAGCATCTCGTCGAGTTGACCGCCGGCATCCGGGACGGCGACGAACCGCTCTCGCGCACCGCGCCGCTGCTCGCCGAGGAGCGGCGCCTGCTGCTGCTCGCCTGCAGCCGGGCACGTACGTCGCTGCTGGTCACCGCCGTCGAATCCGCCGCGGGCGACCGTGATCTCGTCCCATCGCGGTTCGTCGACGAACTCCGCGTCGAACTCGAGGGCCACCGCTCTGACGGGCAGGCCGAACCGACGCCGACCCGGGTGCTCGCCCTCGAACCACTCGTCGCCGAACTGCGTGCGGTCGTGTGCGATCCGCACGCCGACCCCGAACGCCGCGGCGGCGCCGCCCGCCATCTGGCCCGCCTGGGCCGCGCCGGCGTGCCCGGTGCGCACCCCGATGAGTGGTACGGCCTCGGCGGCGTCAGCACCGACACCGCGATCCGCGCATCGGGCCCGGTGCGGCTGTCTCCGTCGACGGTCGAGCAGTTGCGCACCTGCCCGCTGCGTTGGGCACTGGAACGTCACGGCGGCAGCGACGGCGACAACGTGCACGCCATCAAGGGCAACCTCGTCCACACCCTGCTGCAGGCCGTCGCCGGCGACGTGCCGGAGGCGTCGGTGCGGGCCGCGCTCGACGACGCCTGGCGCGCCGTCGACGTCGGGTCCGACTGGCACTCACGGCTGGAACTGCGCCGCACCGCCGCGATGCTCGACACGTTCACCGCGTGGCTGCGCGCCTCCCGGGTGGCACTGACCCTCGCCGGGGTCGAGGTCGTCGTCGACTGCCTGCTGCCCGGCCGCACCGATGACGAACCCGACGTGCGCATTCGCGGCCGGATCGACCGTCTCGAACGCGACCCCGACGGGCGCGCAGTGATCGTCGACATCAAGACCGGGAAGAACCCCGTCACCGCCAAGGCCGCGCAGGAGCACGCCCAACTCGCGACCTACCAGGTCGCGGCCGCACACGGTGGCATCCCCGGTGAGGGTGCGGCCGCACCGGGTGGCGGCCGGCTCGTCTACGTCGCCAAGTCGCACCGCAACGACGGTGCGACACAACGCAACCAGTCCGCCCTCGACGCGAACGAACTCGCCGCGTGGCGGGACACGATCCACGCCGCGGCGGCCGCCACGGCGGGCCCCGGCTTCCTCGCCATCCGCAACGACGGCTGCCGGCACTGCCCGGTCGCGACTAGTTGTCCCGCCCACGACGCCGGAAGGCAGGTGACCGACGGATGACCGACCGAATCGTGAGTCCGGCCGAACTCGCTGACGCGCTGGGGTTGCCGCCGCCGACCGCCGAACAGGAGCGGGTCATCGCCGCACCGCTCGGCCCGACGCTGGTCGTGGCCGGCGCCGGCGCCGGGAAGACGGAGACGATGGCGTCGCGGGTCGTGTGGATGGTCGCGAACCGCCGGGTCGCACCCGACGAGGTACTCGGCCTCACCTTCACCCGCAAGGCTGCCCAGCAGCTCACCTCCCGGATCCGGGTACGGCTGCTGCGGCTCGCGGGCTCACCGCTGCTGCGCTCGCTCGACCCGAGCGGCAGCCTGCGGGAGCAACTCTCCGCCGACCCCGAGATCAGCACCTACCATTCCTACGCGGGCCGATTGCTCGCCGAACACGGTTTGTTGCTGCCGGTCGAGCCGGCCGCGACGCTGCTGTCACCGACCCAGCACTGGCAACTCGCCTACCGGGTCGTCGCCGGCTGGGACGGCGACCTCGACACCGAACGCACGCCCGCGACGCTCACCGAGGCCGTCCTCGCGTTGGCCGGCCAGCTCGCCGAGCACCTCGTCGAGCCCGCCGACCTACGCGAGGCCCACACCGAACTCGACAAGCTCGTGCATACGCTGCCTGCGGGCCCGCGCCAGCGCGGCGGCCCGGCGAAGGCGCTGACCGACATCCTCGACGTGCAGACCCAACGAGTCGACCTGCTGCCGCTCGTGGACCGGCTGGCCGAGACCATGCGTCGCGGCGGGATGCTCGACTTCGGCTCGCAGATGTCGCTGGCGGCGCGGCTCGCCGAGGAGCACCCCGAGGTGGGGGCCGCGGAGCGGCAACGCTTCCGGCTCGTCCTGCTCGACGAGTATCAGGACACCGGACACGCGCAGCGGGTGCTGCTGTCGGGGCTGTTCGGCGGCGCGGTCGACCGCAGGCTCGCCGTCACCGCCGTGGGCGACCCGATGCAGTCGATCTACGGTTGGCGCGGCGCGTCGGCGGCGAACCTGCCCCGCTTCGCCACCGACTTCCCTCGCGGCCCAGGCAAACCCGCGCCCGTGCTGCCACTGATGACGAGTTGGCGCAACCCGCCCGAAGCGCTCGCGCTCGCCAACCACGTCGCGGATCCGCTGCGCGACGGAACAGTCGAGGTCGAACCGCTGCGACCGCGACCGCGGGCCGATGCGGGGACGATCGCGATCGCCACTCTGGACACCGTCGCCGACGAACGCAACTGGGTCGCAGAACGCATCGCCGCCGAGTACGCCGCCGCGGCCGACGCCGGATCGAAAACCCCGACGGCCGCGGTTCTGTTGCGCCGCAACGCCGACGCCGCACCGATCGCCGAGGCGTTGCGCGCGCACGGGCTCCCGGTCGAGATCGTCGGTCTCGGTGGCCTGCTCAGCACGCCCGAGGTCGGCGACATCGTCGCGGTGTTGCGCATGCTCGCCGACCCGGCCGCGGGCGGAGCCGCGGTCCGCATCCTCACCGGGGCGCGCTGGCAACTCGGCATCGCCGATCTCCTCGCGTTGTGGGAGCGCGCGCGGGTGCTGTCGGTCGGCGCCCCTGTGCTGGACGCCGAGATAACCGACGCGGCGGCGCTGCGCGACGCGCTGGGCCGAGCGGTGCCGCTCGACGGCGCCGAGCATGCCTCGCTCACCGACGCGATCGCCGATCCCGGCTCGCCCGAACACTATTCGCGCACCGGATATGGGCGCATCGTCGCGCTCGGCAAGGAACTCGCCGCGCTGAGAGCCCGGCTGGGGCAGCCGCTGCCCGAACTCGTCGCCGACGTGGAACGCACGATCGGCATCGGCGTGGAGGCGCAGGCGCGCCGACCCGGCGCGAGCGGGGGGCGCGAGCATCTCGACGCGTTCGCCGACGTCGTTGCGGGCTATGCCAGCGACCCCGGCGCATCCATCGGCGCGCTGCTCGCGTTCCTCACCGCCGCCGAATCCGTCGAGGGCGGCCTCGAACCCGGCGAGGTAGAGGTCGCGCCGGACCGGGTCCAGGTGCTCACCGTGCACGCCGCCAAGGGCCTCGAGTGGCAGGTCGTCGCGGTGCCGCACGTCGTGTCCTCGGTGTTCCCGTCGACCACCGCGTCGGGCACCTGGCTCGGCGCACTCGCCGAACTGCCCCCGACGCTGCGCGGTGACCGGGCGCTGACCGGCGAGGTCGGCGGCGTCCCGGTGCTCGACCTCGACGGCGTCGGCGACCGCGCTCAACTCGGCGACGCCGTCGACGCGCACAAGAAGGCACTGGCCCGGCGGCGACTCGACGAGGAGCGGCGCCTGTTCTACGTCGCCCTCACCCGCACCGAACGCGTCCTGCTCGTGTCGGGGCACCAATGGGGAGAGACCGGCGAGAAGCCGAAGGGTCCCTCGGAGTTGCTGCTCGAGTTGCACCACAGCATCGACGCCGACCCGTCGCTCGGCGTCGTCGTGCACTGGGCGCCGACCCCGCAGGGCGGCGCTGGGAACCCGCTCACCGAGGCGCCGGTGTCGGCGCAGTGGCCGGTGGACCCGCTCGGCGCGCGCCACGCGGGCGTCGCCGCAGGAGCCGCGGCGGTGCGGGCCGCGCTCGCCGAACCCGACACCGAACCAGCCGACAGCGAACCAGCCGACACGGACGAGTGGGCCGCCGACGTGGAGGCCCTGCTCGCCGAACGCGCCCGGGGACACTCGGACTGGGACGTGCACCTGCCGACCCAGCTGTCGGTCACCCAACTCGTCGAGCTGCGCGCCGACCCGGTTCGGCTGGCACAGCGGCTGCGCCGGCCGTTGCCGTTCAAGCCGAACCCGCTCGCGCGGCGCGGCACCGCCTTCCACGCGTGGGTGGAACGCCGTTTCGGCGCCACCCGGCTGCTGGATCTCGACGAACTCCCCGGCGCCGCCGACAGTGGGGCCAGCGCCGACGCCGACCTCGCCGCGCTGCAGGAGGCGTTCCTCGCTTCGGCGTGGGCGAACCGCAGCCCAGCCGAGGTGGAGGTCGCGTTCGAGACGGCCGTGGGCGGCACGGTCGTGCGCGGCCGGATGGACGCGGTGTTCGCCGAACCCGACGGCGGCTGGACGGTCGTCGACTGGAAGACCGGTGCCGAACCCACCCCGGCGGAGGAGGCGGCGGTCGCCGTCCAGTTGGCGGTGTACCGGCTGGCGTGGGCACGCCTGATCGCGGCGCGGACGGGGGATCACGAGTCGAACGTCCTCGCTCGGGTGAACGCCGCGTTCCACTACGTCCGATCGGGCCGCACGGTCGCACCGGCGGCCCTGCCCGACGAGGCGACCCTCGCTGCGTTGCTCGAGCCCGCCGAGGTCAGAGCCGATGCGGGGCCCGACGGCTCGCCGCCAACGCCTGCGTGACCAGTGGCACCTGCAGCGGCAGCCGCGCCACCGCTGCGACCTTCGCGACCGACGGAAGGTCGGTGCGGCGCAGCCAGTCCGCGGCCATCTGTACATTCGCCGGGAACACCGCGACGAACACCGCCGCAGCCGCGAGACCCCCGACACGTCGGGTGCGCGGCACGGCCAGTGCCCCCGCCACGGCGAGTTCGGCCACCCCGGAGGCGTAGGTGTAGTACCGTGCCCGCCCCGGCAGCGCCGGTGGCACGATCGCGTCGAACGGCTTCGGAGTCGCGAAGTGCAGCGTGCCGGTGCCGGCGAGCAGGATCGCGAGGCGCAGCGCCGCGGCCTGGCTCTGTGGATGCGGGACGACGGATTCGACCATGCAGCCCACTGTCCCAGACTGGCTCGACGTGATGGTGCCGACTGTGACGATGATGGACTTCCGTTTGCGCTCTTTTCGACCCCACAATGGTCGCCTACCCTAACTTGGTGAAGACTGATGCGGCGATCGCCTCGACCCTTTTGACGCTCAGGTAAATTTGTTGGGCGATGCCGGTGTTGGAGCGGCCTTCGGCCAGGACACGTCCTCAACACATAACCGCTGGTCAGAGGCATGACCATGCCATCGGCTCAAGATAACGTCGAGCTCGTTCTCGATCAACACCGCCTGGGTCACTGCGGCCGCCATCGCGATCGACCTGCTGTGCTGGACCCGGCTGCTGCTCCTGAACGGGCCGCTGGCGCGGGCCGAACCCGCCACGCTGCGCTACCGGCTGCTGCAAGACGCGGCGCGGCTGGTCTCGCATTCCCGCAAGCTGACCCCGCGTATACCCCAGACCTGGCCCTGGGCACAAGAGTTCGCCGAGGCGTTCAACCGCGTTCTGGCGATCCCCTGACCACCGGGCCCTGCCGAACGACCCCCAGGAAGGAGCATCAGCCACCGGCACCGTGGAACCCGTTGCCACCGCACGACACGCGGCGACGCCGCCTATCCGGCACCCCTGAATCACGATCGAAGCGGCCGCGCCGCGCCCGTCACGGGCCCGTCACGGGCCCCGCCCTACCGTGAAAAATCGAGGCCAGCGGCGTCACAAAACACCGCAGACGATTGTTGTTGCTCGTCCACCACGGTGCCGTTGAGCAGGATTCGGCAGCCGACTTGAGTGAATGGTTGGCTGCGCCAAGCGCTGATGCCTAAGAATGGAATTTCTCCTTCGCTGGGTGTGGCCATCGGGATGTTAACGAACCACGGCAATGGCACTGCTGCAAGCTCGATAAAGTCCGGTGCGGTTGTCGGGTCGGCGTAGCTGATGTTCACTGATCCTTGACCGTATACTTCGTATTGGCCAACGAGTGTGGTCCCAGTGTCGGTCTTCCCCAGGCTTGGTACGCGCTGCAGGAGCAGGCCGGCCAGATCGGCCATCCGCTGCACTGCTAGTGTGGGTTGATCGGTCTCGGCGTCGGTCAGCGTGCTAAGTTCCAGACCGATCAGCAAGCCGCCCTGACGTGCTACGAGCTCGTACCTTGGATACTGGTCTGTGCTCATCGCTGAGAGGTCGAACCAACTCTCATCCGCTCCGGGCACAACATCGGCCAGGAATTGCCCTGCCTGTGAGGGCCACCGGCGGTCTTGCGTTTCGCCCATGCTCTCCAGTGCTCCTTTGTGCCATCCCAGAAATTGTGCAAAGCGCAGCTTTCCGGCCTCGGCCGTGGGTTGGAGGTTCATGGTGAAGCCGTCGAGACCGAGGAGGTAGCTGCAGTTCAAGTCGCGTCCGTCAGAGCGAAGGTGAGCACTTACCTGGTCGAGCATTCCCACATCCTTCCCGGACTCGGCTAAGTCAACTCTGGTCAGCAACCCGCACATGGCCTCGGTCAATTTCCCGTCCACGGCTTGGGCCGAAACCTCAGCGGTGTCGTGGGACTCCATACCGCCGCCGCAGCCAGCCAGGATAAGCGTGAGCGCAAGCGCTGCCCAACGCAGTCGAGTGTGGTTTTTCACGAGCCTTCCCCTTTGCCAGATATTCAGTGCTGTCCTGTTTTCGAGATTGCAGCGTTGGCCCCAGGGGCATCCAGGCCGCGCTCACTGAGCCACGCCGGCAGCCAGGGTCGCCGTGACCAGTTCGTGGATGGCCATCGATTGGAGGCGCCGCCGCTGGGTCGTCGGTAATGATTCCTCGGGTTCTCAGGCGACAGGGAAGTGAATTCTTGGTAGCGACATGGAACTCAGTAGGAGCATGCCTATTCGGAATCAAGTGCCCGCGCCTTACGCAAGGGTCATCGGCGCACACGATCGGCTCATTCCTTCAATGCGCCATTTGACCCTCATTGCCCGTCCTCAACCCACGATCGGCACGAACTGGACGACGATGTCCGGGTCCTTCTCCAGAGCGTGCTGGGCAATCCGGCCTAGCTGGCGGAGGACTTTCGGATCGTTCGTGGCCGGGTACGCGAACCGAAGCACCCATCGGGAGACATTCTCCGGCTTGACCAGCGGCGGTTTGAAAGGATCGAAGTCCCCGCCGCGCCGGTAGTTGACCAAGTCGTTGAAATAACGAATGCCTGTAGACCCGACGCCTGAGGGCTTGACGCGATACGTGTCACCGCGGTGCTCGATCGATTTGATGCTCATCGCGGTGCCGCCATCCTGCTCGGAGAAGAAGTCCACCCCCAAGGTGCCACGCGGCAGGTTTCCGCCGAGCGCGGTTTCGATCTTGAGTCGAGTCGTTCGATCCGTTGATGGCCAAGGGGCCTCGAGGTTGAGTCCGGTCAAGTCGACCGGAGCCGCGGTGCCGGACTGGCGGGTGCCGAGGTCGACCGGCCCGACCTTCAATCCGGCCGACGAAGTGCCGGACACCGCCGAAGCGAGGTCTGCTGCGAGATGCGGTTGGGCGGCCAGCCCGGTCATCACGGATTGGAAGGCCTCCGCCGACATCGCTCCCCGCACATAATTCAGCACGGCCACAGTGGCCACAGCGGCCACAGCCGTTGTTCCGACCGCGGCGGCGCCGATCATCGGTGTGGCGCTGCCACACGGGTCGGTACCGACGTTCTCTGCTCCTTGGTAGGTCGTGTCGCACGCGAAGGCCGTGGCGGGCCACGCGAGATGGGTCAGGGCCGTGGCAGCGAACCCGGTGAGGAATAGACGGATCCATCGGCTGATCATGTGATTGCCGCCTTTCGCTGGCCCGCCGCTGCCAGCGCGGTCCTTAGCGCGGCGCGGTGTTGTGTTATCTGCTGGTGCGGCCTGTTGCGGGAATCGGTGGGGCTGGACAGCAGTTCGAACTGGGCCGCGTGCAGACGACCGAGTGTTCGGTACGTCGCCGGGCCGTACCGACGGAGTGAGACGATTCGCAACCAGAGGCGGCGGGAGGGATTGAGCAGGATCGGCACCTCTGCATCGGTGATCGCACCCGCCCCGGTCGCCGCTTCGGCGTGCAACCCCGCAGCCACTGCCACGCGCTGGTCACGTATCCCGTGACGTAGAAGCAGCACATAGAGCAGCACGAACGGGCCCTGCACGATCAGCACGGCAACCGGCTGCAGGATGAGAATGTCGAAGGTCGGACCGGCGTGGAACCAATTCGGGCTTTCCTCGGTGTACCAGGTGAGCAGCGCGTTGTTCGCGTAGTGGGTGCCGGCCGCGGCGATCAGACCGGCGGTGATCGCGAGCCGGCGTTGTCCCGCGCTGGTCAGCTGGGACGCGAGGCCGAATCCTGCTCCGACGACAGCGCTGAAGGCTGTGTGCGCCGCCATCAGGCCGAGGGACTGGCGGAAGAAGTACTGGAACTCCGCGGCCTGTGCGCTCATGTAGAGGACGCTTTCGCACAGGTTGAAGCCCAGACCCACCGCGGCACCCAACACGACGCCGGTGACCAGACCGTCGAAGTAGCGCCGAAAAATCAAGTAGGCCAGCGCGACGGCGGCCCCCTTGCCCGTTTCCTCCGCGAGTCCCGCGTTCACGTTGTTCGCGACATCTATCCGGTCGTAGACCTGAAGAAGGGGCTGCGTCATGTCGGCGCCGTGAAAGTAGTTGTAGCCATACTCCATTACGAACGTGTTGGTTGCCGCGCCGAACCCGAAGGCAACCAGCAGGCCCCAACCGAATGCGCCGAGGAACAGCCACACCGGGATGCGCCGCCACCGCTGGAATCGGTACACCGCCCACAGCGCAAAAACCGTGCTCGGGACGCAGATCAGCAGCGTGCCGAGATGGCCGAAGAGCTCGGCGAGCGAGATCGTCGTGAACGGGAGCAACAGGACCGCTGCCGCGGCAAGTTTGAACTGCCAGCCCACCGGCCGCTGCCGCAGCAGCAGCGTCGCGCCGCCGACCAGGACGACGCACCAGGCCGCCACCATGCACCAGAAGGCCACCTTCAGAGAGATCGGAAAATCATCGGCGAGTATGCCGATCGGCGGTTTGTGCCGGTAGGCGATCGGGGGCCGAGCCACGTCGATGACGACATGGACGGCGTACACGGCGGACATAGCCGCGGCGATCCGCAACAGGTACGTGGTGGCGCGGTTCGGCCCGGGCGCGGTGATCGTGGAGACGGGGGCCGGCGCGGTGGGGGACGTCATCGGACACGCTCCGATCGAAGATCGGGCAGCAGAGTCGAAGAATCTGTCGAGAGCGCCGGCAGATCTGCGGGGACACTCCCGTCCGGGACCGTCGGAAAGCCGGGCGGCACCGCAGTTTGGTAAGCCAGACCCGAGATGTCTTGCGCCTCAGGTGTTGGATAGCGGTCGGCGTCGCAGCTCACGAACGCGCCGGCGCCAGCCATTGCCAGGCCCAGCGCGCCCGCTGCGAGCAGCATACGCAGCGGTAACCGGCCCGACCCCGGGCCGGCGGCCGTCCCAGCATGAACAGATTCGGAACCTACCATCGCAAACCTCGCTCGCGTCGCGGACTGTGAGGGTGGAGTGCCTCTCTCGCCTCTCGGTCCTGTCTTTGCTCTGATCTGAGATGCCGCTTTCTTCGGTGATCGCCTGCCGTAGTGTGGGTTTGCCTCAATCTCGTGCGCCGCGACCGACGCCGCTTGGCGCTCAGCGTCGACCAGTGTTCGCTCTGCCGGAGGACGCGTTCGGCTCCAGCGGGGTCGCGAACAGCATACCGAGGTCGAACTTCCTTCATCGATCTCGGAAGCGGGGACGGTCGGCCTGGCTGCCTGCCCCGGACGGCCCCGGTGGCTGCGAGGACTTCGGCCTGACCCGTGTTGCTACGGATAACGATCGCACGCCGAGGTCCCGCTGTCTCATAGGTGATCCCCTGCACTGGCAAGGGTTTTCCCTTCGGACGGCGTCGAGTCGCGGGTGACGGTGTCTTCCGCGGGGCGGTAAATGGCGTCGGTGTCGCCCGCGGCGGGCCGCTCGCTCGTCGCCGTCACGCACGGCCGGCCGGCGCAACGGTGTACCCACCACGTCCCCTCCTCGTCGATCCGCACGAATCGATCACCTCGAGTGCGTCGGTGCCGCGGACGAGACCGTGCCGAACGAAACCGCAGTGGTGGTGGTCATCGGGATCCCTCGCTCTGTTGCCCCCTGTTCCCACTCGTCGGCGGTCAGCCGGCCGGCACGGCTTGCCCCGCACTCTGTTCGAGATCGCGAGCGGCCCACGTCGTGCAACAGCCCCCGGATGTCGAGATCCACGCAGACCGTTTCGCGGCAAACCGCAGCGCAGCCAACGCTCCACCCCCCACGCGAGCTCGGGAGCGGTACGCGAATAGCATAGAGAGCAGGGGCGTTTCATGCCGGGCGACGTCGGCGAACACCTCGGCGACGAGACGCACGTTCGGCACGACCACAGCCGCGTCGGGTTCGATCGCGGTCGCCACCTCGGATCGACCTCCTCGGCCGACCAGGTGTGACCGTCGGTGGCGAACGCATCCCCACGAGGGTCGGATCGAGCATGCCGCCGCGCCGGCGCCGCACCGCCGTCGGCGCCGCCGAGCCGACCGACGCGAACTCCGCAGCGACACCGGACAACGCGCGACTCACCGACCCGGTTCGCCGGCGAAGCGGCATTCGCGGATTGATCTCGGCGCCTCGTTTGGCGTGGCCGTTCAGTCTTCGGTGATGCTGCGCAGCCAGGACAGGACGGCGAGGACCCGGCGGTTGTCTTCCCGGGCGGGCGGCAGCCCTATGGGCTCTCCTGACGGATCTGTGGGCGGTTTGAGGGGTATGTAGAAGGCGCACGCCGTTGCCGCCGTGGCGTTCTGAGTTGTCAAAGACCAGATCGCAGGGAGGCGGGAAACGGCGTGCGCACGAACAGGGTATGGCGTCGGTTGCTCGGTGTCGAGAAGACGCGTTGACTCATCGAAAATGCGCGCGTAGCCCCTATCGTTGCCTCAATTGAGAATGCCCGCGTGCGGCGTGTCGATCGAACATGTGTGCGGGGTTGCGCTATCGCCGGACGATGGGATTGACGATGGCCGAGCGCAACGCCGTGACCAAGACGATCGCGACCCGCTACAAGCGGGCGGACAAGGCCGGCAAGGCCCTTATCCTGGACGAGTTGTGCGCGACGAGGGGCTGGCATCGCGATCACGCGCGTAAGGCGCTACGTCGCGCTCTGTGGACCCCGGATTGTGCGGCCGAGAACGCCTCGACCGCCGGAGTACGGTTCGAATGTTATTGCTGCGCTGATCTTCTGCTGGGCGGTGCTGGGGATGCCGGCCGGTAAGCGACTGGCGCCGATCCTGCCCGAGTTGGTGCCGGTGCTGCGCCGCCACGACGAGCTGAGGATCGACGACGACACCGCGGCATTGTTGACCGGCATGTCGGCGGCCACCATCGACCGGCGGCTGGCGCCCGAACGCAGGAAGCACCAGCTTCGGGGCCGCAGCCACACCAAGCCGGGGACGCTGCTCAAGAGCCAGATCCCGATCCGCACGTGGGCGTAGTGGGACGACGCGGCGCCGGGGTTCGTGGAGATCGACCTGGTCGGCCACGAGGGCGGCAACGCGCTCGGTGAGCACGCCTACACGTTGACGGTGACCGATATCGCCACCGGTTGGACCGAGAACCGCAGCGTTCGCAACAAGGCCCGGAAGTGGGTGATCGCCGCGCTCGACGACATTGCCGTGTCGATGCCGTTCCCGCTCAAAGGTATTGACAGCGACAACGGAAGCGAGTTCATCAATCATCACCTGCTCGCCTGGTGCGAGGAACGCAAGCTCACGTTCACTCGGTCGAGGCCGGGCAACTCCAACGACGGCGCGCGCGTTCCAGCCCCAGCAGAAGCTGATCAGCAAGGTCCGTGACGGCGCGAAGGTCACCAAGAAGTACGACGTCGCGACCACGCCACATCGGCGCGCGCGCGCCCACTCCGCCGTGCGCGACGAGACCAGGGCGGTCCTCGCCGACACCTACGCCGGCATAAACCCGGTGGCCGTTCAACGTGAGTTCCAAGCCCTCACAACGGAGTTGCTTACCCTGACCACAACCAAGGCCGGACCCGCCCCGAAAGCCGCCGTGGACACCGGGGCCCCATGCGGGCGCCCTCACACGAGTCAACGAATCAGACCACGCGGGCATCGGTGAGTGAGTCAACGAATCGGACCACGCGGCACAACGCGGGGCGCGGAGGCGTTCACCACGCCCACGCAGGCGAACCAGCCCAGGCCCCCTCCTCGGCGGCACGTTCGGTGATCCTGACCGGTGGCTCGTTGCGTGTCGACGGTTGTTGCGCGGGCGGCGAGGTCAGGGTGTCCTCCATTGGTGGGGGCGGGGAGTGCGGAGCTGGCTCGGGTGTGGTTGCACGTCTGTGCCGATTGCCTGATAGCGATGAGAACTCGCTGAACCGGGATGATGCTGTGGACAGTGGGCGGTACACCGTCACGCGGTCTTAGACGGGTCCCTATGCGATAGTGACGTTTACGTGCAGCGCGGGATCCGGACAGCCGGGGTGACATGCGTGTTGGCGATCTCCCTCGAATCTCACGCCGTCCACGTGCCATGCCATGTAGTAATCAGGAGTAATCCATACTCGACATCAGCGCAGCCCACGTGGCGGCGTAGAAGACGATCATGACGATCATGACGGTCGCCCACACGAGGAGGGCGATCTTGCCGAGTTTCTTGACGCGATCGGCGGCGTTCCGGGCACCCTGGTAGTCCCCGGCCTCCCACAGCGGACGTACGTTGGAGGAATGGGTGAACGCGGCGAACGCCAAGGGCCAGAAGAAGATCACGCTCGCAACCGCCCATCCGACGTTGGTCGGCGGCATCGGGTGGCGAGCATGATCAACGGCCGTGCCGGAGTTCGGCGAAGTCGTGGTGGGCTGGTTCGGGTCCATCGGTATCTCCTTTGAGGGCCATCCGTGAGCGGTCGATATCGGTAGTGACAATGCTGTCGCAAAGAGATTCGGCTGTCGTCGGGGTGATCCCTTGTGGTTGTCAGGGTTTTCCCTTGAGATCAATGCGGCGAATGTGGCCCGACACCGACACCGAATCGGACAGAGTGTGACCAATGGCCACATACATCGTTGAGGCTGGGCGCGTCTGGCTGGCTGGCGATCAAAGCACGTTCGAGAACGACTACGGCGCCGAGTTCCGAGACCCGGACAAACTGTCAAGTCCCTAAGTCGTTCGAGGGTAGCGGGATTGGATCCCGACGGTTTGCCACCTGCGTGTCGCCCACCCTCGACCAAGGCTCGGCGGGAAGTTCGGGACGGTGGGACGTTGGAGACGTCCTGAGCAGCGCCGATCGGGACTCGGTGGGACATGGGGCGGCTCCCACCCTGGCAGCTCGATTCGGGATTGGCTGGCTGTTTACCGACACTCCCATGTTTCAATTTGCACCGACCGATGCGCGTCTGCTTGCTACACAACGGCGCACTTCAGTGTTCCAACATCTGGTACGCCGATCAGAAGTGATCCACGACATTTCTGTCAATGCAAGATCGCGTAGTTCCTGTTGAGCCCCGCTTCCGATGACCGACCACGGTTCGTGGATGCTCATCGACCGGCCATCGCGGACGGTGGTGCAGCGCTCCCGCAGTGGGCAGCCCGCGCACAGCGCGCCGAAGGTGACCGTGCGTTTCGGGCTCATCGCCCGGGTGTGCCCGCCCGGCCCGGTGACGGTGCCGGCCGGTCCGTCGATGCTGAAGTCGTCGAGGATGAACCCGCCGGGCACCGCCGCGCGCAGCGTCAGGGATCTTGACGCCAAGGGAAAACCCTGACCACTACAGGGGATCACCCGCGTGACAGCAGACGCTCGGGGCGCGATCGTGGTCATATCACACGTCACAGTCGACAACACAACGTAGAGGCGGATGGGCGATGGTTGTCACAGCGATTAGCGTTGCTGAAGTGTTGGGGGCGTTGATCGATGATTCACCATACCGGCACAACGCGTTCCGGCTCGGCGGTCTTCGGGTGGACGCGACGCCGCGAGATCTGCGCAAGCGGCAGGCCGAACTGGAGGCCGGCGAGAAGCTGGGTGTGCCGTTGGCTGGCGTCGCGGGGGTGCTGCCGGTGCGACCGGCTCCGGAGCTGGCCGATGTGAGGACTGCGTTGAATCATCTGCGCGACCCGGTAAATCGCTTGATGCAGGAGCTGTTCTGGTTTTGGCCGGTCGACGGCGACGACCCCGCGATGGAGCTGTTGGCGGGTGGTGACGTGTCCGGGGCGTCCGATCTGTGGTTGAGGCAGCTGAACCGATCGGGCCCGACCGGTGGGATCGCAGCGCACAATCTGGCCATCCTGCGCCAGCTTCATGGGTTGGAGACGCAACTGGGCCGGTGTGTCGAGCCGTGGCTGGAGGGTCTGTCCGCCTGGAACACGGCAATCGACAGTGAGGCGTGCTGGGACCGGCTGCTGTCTCGTGCGAGGCACATCGACGACCGTCGGCTCGGCCCGGAGACGATCGCCGAGCTACGCCGTGCGATGCCCGATGCGCTGCTGGGCATGCACGCCTCGTTGATCGTCCGTGGCGCCGAGCGCGGCGATACCGCGGCGGTGGACGTGCACATCGAAGTGCTCGACCGGTTCGCCCGTGAAGTGACCCGATACCGGGGTGCTTTCACGGCCGCGACGATCGATGACGCGCGTCGATCGGCCGCCCGCGAGCTGGCCGCGCGGCTGACCGCGATCACCGACGACGAAGTCGAAACGGCGGTAGACCAACCGCGGCAGGGCTCGACCGCGGCGAACCGCATGCTGGATCGCGCCAACCTATCGCTGTGCGCGCTCGACCGACTGCGCGCGCCCGGCGACCCGGTGCGCGACGGCGCTCACGACCGCTTGGTACAGGCCGCGGTCGTCTGCGACGCCCGGCACTACAACGAAACCGGGGATCTGGCCGCGAGCGAGACGCTGTTCGCGCGGGTCGGCCCGATCGCAGCCACCGAGGCGAGCCGCAAGGCGCTGAACGACGCGCGGGTCACGGTTGCCGAGGCGCGCATCGGGTGGCTGTGCGACAACGCGATGCGAGACGTCGACGCGGACGAGCGCACGGGCGCGGAGGCCGCGCGCCAGTTGCTCGACCGTGCGCAAGCTCCGCTGGGCGTGTTGCGCGAGGTGCGCGGTCCGAGCGACGAGCGACTCCGAAAGCAGCTGGACCGGGTCGCCGCCCGCGCGGCATCGTGCGTGGTCGCGTACTTCAATCAGACCGGCGACCTCGAGGTCGCCGAGCAGCTACTGGCTCGGGTCAAGCCGTTGGCGCTCATGCAGGAGACGAAAGATGTACTGCACGAGAATATTGCCACGCTGGCTGCGATCCGGCGGCGCCGTGAGAAGGCCGCACGGCTGATTGGAACCTGTTGGTTCTGCAAAGCCGGCGACGCCGCGGACGGTAAGCAACACAACGTCGCCCTACACACCGACGTCGCTCGGCGTGGCAACACGAAACACTGGCAGTCGTTGACTGCCAACGTGCCTCGGTGCGTGGATTGCTGGGCGGAGCACAACCGCAAGAAGGCGCCACTCACGACTTACACCTGGGTTCATGTGGCGTGCTGGATCGGCGGATTCGCCAGCCTGATCGCGGCGAACAACATTCCCGCGATTTGGACCGTCTTCATCGTCTGTCTGCTGCTCGGCATGCTCACCTTGTTGGAGGTGATGCGCTTGAAGAACGCCGCGTGGCTCGACCCGGCGATGGAGTTCCCTCCGGTGCAGCAACTGCTGAACGAGGGTTGGCGGATAGGCGTCAGGCCCTAGCACCACCTAGCCGACACGAAGACGGGAGTCGCTGTGAACAGAGATTTCACGCCGCTACTGGTGGAGCTGGCGACCAAGGTGTGGCGACTGCAGGGCAAGCTGGCCGCCGAGGGCGGCACCGCGAGGATGGACGGCGCGGCGAAGGTGCTGCGCGCGGTGTCGCGGCAGCTGGACTCGATGGCGGACGCGCTGGCCGACGCCCACGTCGTGGTGCAGTCGCACACCGGCGATCCGTTCGATGACGGCCAGAGGGTGGAAGTGATCGCGCGCGCGCCGAGCGATTTGGTGCTGCGGGAGACGGTGGCCGAGACGGTCACGCCGACCGTGTACATCGACGGCCTGGTCAAGCAGATGGGCCAGGTCGTCGTGGCCACCCCAGTCTCGGCATCGGGCTCCGAGCCGGCTGAAACCCAAGCGGACAGACAAGTAGAAGAGCCAGCCGACGCACGGCAAGGCTGAACCAAGGGAGGATGACGATGAGCCGGTCGACGGTTGATTTCGGTATCGATCTCGGCACGACGAACAGCGCGGTCGCGGTGCTGCGCGGGGTGGAAGCCGAGGTGATCAAGAACAACGAGGACATCGACACCACGCCATCGGCGGTGTGGATCGATCGGCGCGGCCGAATGCGGGTCGGCCGTGCCGCCAGGGAGCGTAGCGAGTCCGACCCGGACGACACCGCGATGGAATTCAAGCTGCGCATGGGCGCGGCCGACCAGGGCGTGCATTTCGCCGCCACCGGTCTGGATCTGACCCCGCAGCAGCTGTCCGCCGAGGTACTCAAGTCGTTGCGCGCCGACGTGCAGCAACGGCTCGGCGAGGAAATCGAGGCTGCCGTGGTCACCGTGCCGGCGGCGTTCGACATGAGCGCGTGCGACGCAACCCGCGCCGCCGCGCAGGACGCTGGCCTGCGGTTCTCCCCTCTGCTGCAGGAGCCGACCGCGGCCGCGCTGGCCTACGGTTTCCAGTCCGCGGACTCGGACGACCGTTGGCTGGTGTACGACCTCGGTGGCGGCACCTTCGACGCGGCGATCATCCAGCTGCGGGACGGCGAGTTCACCGTGCTCAACCACCGCGGCGACAACTATCTCGGCGGCAAGTTGATCGACTGGAGGATTGTCGAGGAGTTGCTCCTCGAAGCGGTGCGCGAAGAATTCGGGCTGCGTGATCTGGCCCGAGGCAACCCGCGCTGGCGACCGACCGTGAACAAGCTGAAACTGCACGCCGAGCAGGCGAAGATTCAACTGTCCCGCTCACCGTCCGCGGACATCGAGGTCGAGCTGCAAGACGGCAACGGCCGCCGATTCGAGTTCTTCTACGAGCTGCAGCGCGCCGATGTGCAACGGCTGGCCGAACCGCTGATCACCCGCTCGGTCAACCTGTGCCGCAAGGCGCTCGAGGAAGCCCACCTCGCACCCGCCGACATCGGCAAGTTGATCCTGGCCGGCGGGCCGACGCTGTCGCCGTATCTGCGCGACCAGCTCACCGACGCCCGGCAGGGGGTGGGCATTCCGCTCGACATCAGCCAGGACCCGCTGACCGTCGTCGCCCGTGGTGCGGCGAGTTTCGCTGGTACCCAACGTATTCCACAAACCTCGGTGCCGGTGCCCACACCCGGGGGGTTCACCGTGCAACTGGAGTACCAGCCGGTCGGCCCTGATCGCGAGCCGTTGGTCGCCGGTCGAATCGCAGCGGCCGACGCCTGCACGCTGGAGGGATTCACCGTCGAACTGGTCAACGCCCAGGCGAGGCCGCCCTGGCGCAGCGGAAAAATCCCGGTCGCCGACACCGGCGTGTTCACCGCGACGCTGTGGGCGGAAACCGGTCGGACCAACACCTTCGATGTCGAGCTCACCGATACCACCGGCCGCCGCAGGCGGCTCACCCCGAACACGCTCAACTACACCGTCGGTGCCACCGAAACCCAGCCTCCGTTGATCCACACCATCGGCGTAGGACTGTCCGACAACACCGTGGTGCCGCTGATCGTGCGCAACACCCCACTCCCGGCCCGTAGCCGCAAGCGGTTACGCACGTCGGCCCCGGTGCATCGGGGCGCGGGCACCGCGTTGATCCGGATTCCGGTGCTCGAAGGGGAGCACGCGCGAGCTGACCGCAACCGGACTATCGGCCGAGTGGATATCACCGCCGCACAGGTCGAACGCAGCGTCCCGGAGGGCAGTGAGGTCGAATTGACTCTCGAGATCGACGCGTCGCGCATCATGGTCGCCAGGGCGTATGTGCCCTACCTGGACGCCGAGTTCGAAAACGTGATCAACCTGCAAACCGAGTCCATACCCGACGCGAGCGATCTTCGCCGACAAACCGAGGAAGAACTGCAGCGGTTGGCCGAAGTGCGGGAGCGGAATTCGGAATTCGGTACCCCGACGTCGGAGCTGTTGATGGACCGCGTCGACCACGAACAAGCGGTCACCGACGCGCAGCAGTTGGTCAACGCTGCGGCCAACGATCCGGATGCCGCCATCGCGGCCGATCAGCGGCTGCGCGACCTGCGTGCGGCGATCGACGAGGCCGAAGACGAGCTGATGTGGCCGAAACTGGTGGCCGAAGCCAGCAACCTCGTCGAATACGTGCGGCAACGCGCCGAGGAAGAGTTGGACAATTCCTACCAACACGAATTCGACCAGCACGAAGCTGCAGTGCGGGAAGCGATCGGCAGCCATGAGCCGGACCTGCTCCGCCAACGACTGGCCGAGTTGTCCCGCCTGCTGGGGCGCATCCTCGACAAGACCGGTGAGTTGCAGATCCTGATCTTCCACGGCCTGCATGAGCGTCGGCATGACATGGTGGACATCACGCAAGCGGACAAGCTGTTCGACGAGGGATCTCCTGACGTTGTAGTGGGTCAGTTCGGTCGCTGTTCAAATGGGTTTGATCTTGTCCCGGGTTGAGGCCGCGGGTCGGTGGTCCGGTGGCAAGCCGACCCGCACCGCAGGCGCCCCTCGGCGCCGAGGAGCG
>DATDBL010000216.1:0-41460 GCA_036524855.1 Aldersonia sp.
CGCCGCTCGACGAGTCGAATGTAGAACCGCGTCATGTCATCGATCCCGAACGCCTCCATCTCCCCGGAGAGAAGCATCCGCATGTAGTTCGTATCGGCGCCTTCGCCCCCTTCGGCGATGGGGATCTCGACCAGATCGGCAGCACACACGGTCGCCCATGCAGTTGGCGATCGCAATACCTCACCCGAGGCACGGAGATCGATCACCGTTCGCAGGTTCAAACTCTTGTACTGCTCATCGGCCGAGTGGTTGTAGATGGCGTACTGAGAGCTACCGCCGGGCATGACGAGCGCTTCCGCCCGGAAAACACGCCCTCTCGCAACGCGATCTCCATCGCGCGTGTGGTAACCGCCGATATCACGCAGGTTGGAGGTTCCCGGTACCCGGATCTGCCGGTCGGTGCCGATCATCGCGTGAGCGCGTCTGCGGCGATGCCGGACTTACGAAGGCAGTCGGCGATCAACTGCTGGACACCACCGTTCGGGTAGATCTCTTCGTCACCTCCCTCGAACTGGGCCCAGCGGTCAAGGAATCGCAACATCAACAGCACCACGTCGTTCCCCCTGCCGGGCATAGGTTCTCTCATCATCCGTTCTCCAGGTCGAGGGCGGGAACATGTCGCTACCTACGTAGTGTCAACGGCCGACGATACTTTCGGACCCAACCCAAGTGGTCGCCGGCCGCTTCGTTCGTCAGTCTTCTATTTCCAGTGCCCTGACCGGGCATCGCCGAACAGCTTGTTCCACTTCTTTGCGATGACTCTCGCTGGGCGTCTCGTCGAGGACTTCCAGCTCGCCGTCGTCATCGATGGTGAAGACATCGGGCGCTGCATACTCGCATTGCCCGTGGCCTTCGCACAGATCCCAGTCAACGTGGACCTTCATCGACCAACTCCCCTTTCGACTCGGACGTTCAGTCGTTTGAACGCGTGGAACTGATTGGTGTGCAGACGGTCCGGTTCACCGAGGGGACGGATACGAAGCCCCCGGTCGAGGACTTGGGAGAGGAACGCCGCAGCCTCGGCCCGTGCAAGATGAGACCCCATGCACGCATGAATGCCCCAACCGAACCCGACATGCTCATTGTCCTCGCGGTCGATCTTCACCTTGTTCGGCTCGCTGAACATCGCCGGATCACGGTTGGCCGCCTGGAACCAGCACACGACCTTGTCGCCTGCCTTGATCGTTCGGCCATCCCACTCGACATCTCGGGTCGCGGTACGGCGCATGGCACGGATCGGGGTGATGTAGCGCAACATCTCTTCGATGGCCGGCTTCAACAGCGTGCGATCGTCCACCAGCTTCGCCCACTGGTCGGGGAATTCGTCGAAGGCAAGCACGGTCCCGGTCAGCAGGTTTCGTGTCGTCTCGTTTCCTGCTCCGACCAGGACGAAGTAGTACGCGGCCAGATCGTCCCACGGCAGCGGCTCACCGTCGAGTTCCGAGGTCACCAGCTTGGAAACAATGTCGTTGCGTGGTTCCTTCCGCCTTTGCTCGCTGAGTTCCTTGAAGTACGCGAACATCTCTGCCCGCGCGCGTTCCTTCTCATCCGGCCGGACCATGTATTCGGGGTCATCCGAGACCACCCGATTCGTCCAGTCGAGGAGGAGACCGCAGTCCTCGAGGGGCACGCCGAGGACCTGCCCGAGTGCCTGGATCGGCAGCAATGCCGAGGCCGAATGAACGAATTCCACCTCTGCCCGGCCCTCGATATCATCGAGGATCGCGGAGACGGCACGGTCGATGACGTCCTGCCACTGCTTGATCTTGACCGCGCGCAGATGCGGTGCCACGAGTTTGCGCAACTTCCCGTGCCGCGGCGGATCGGTGTTGTGCACCGTACTCGTTCCACCCTCGACCTTCCGGCTGAGGATCTGGGTTCCCTCACCGTTGATGAACAGATCCGGTTCGGTGACAACGCGGATGACGTCCTCGTAACGCGTCACCGACCAGAATCCGGGGCCGTCTGCTTCGTCGTTCCAGTGCAGCGGCTCCCGCTCACGGACTTGTGCGAGCAGTGCGTTCTCCACACCGTCGATGAACGGCGTGAGGTCCATCAGGTCGATGGACTTCTGTTCCACAGTCATACAGTCCTCACTGGTTCAGGTCGAGGAGACATGGGGGAAGCCGTTGCCGAACAAGAGCACTGGGGTCAGGATCTCGGCGGCGCGCGGACTGGTCAACGTCGGCCAAGCCGCTTCGGCGTTGGGATGCATGGTGTCGAAACCTTCCGCAAGGAACCTGTTCCACAGCCCGACCCGCGAAGCATGCGGAAGTAGGAACTCACGGGTGTAGACCATCACACCGTCGCGGATCTTCTCTTCGGTCGACTTCTTGGCGAGGGTCTTGTACATCTCCATCGTGCCCTTCTGACACTGCTTGGAGATGGTCGTCATCTCGGCAGCGTCGAGGACGCGCAGCTCGCTCATCGGTGTCGTCATCGTGTCCCTGGCGAAGACGACCCCGGACTCGAGGAACTCGAGATAGTTCGACGGCTCGCTGAAGGTCGTCTGGATCTCGTTCACCGTGGCCGACACCTTGTCGGCCGAGAACACCATCACCTGCGTCACGCAGTACGGCAGACCTTCGGCAACGTCCGCCCAGGGGTAGGCGGTTTCGTTCAGGAAGTGGTCGCGGACGATCGCGAACTTGTTGCCGGGCAGCGGATAGGGTCCGGTGTCGGCCATTCCCGCGCGGCAATCGTAGTGCAGCATGAACCCGAACAATTCTGTGCGGGCGTTGAACTGGCGGAATGCCTGCAGGTCTTCCGGATCGTCGAGCGGTTCGACCTGGTCGACCAGCGACTGCAGGACATCGTCAGCGAGGACCGGCACCGTGTAGTGACGGCCGGAGACGAATCCCGGGCCGCCGCCCCACGTCCCATGCTGGAGGCGCCGGCCGAACTGGATCAAGGCCTCGAGATCCTCGCGGCGGCTCGCGGGGGTGTCCTGGCCCAGTTCGATCCCGATGCCGCGCCCAAGGATCGGGCAGACAGATGCAGCCCAGTTGCGGGTCACGTTGATCTTGGTGCCGACCTCGCGACTAGAGGTCTTCGCGAGATCAAGGATGCCGTCGACACCAATCTCGTCGGTGAGCATCCCGATGAACTTTGGGTAGTTGTTCCACTGCTGGACGAAGGAGACGGTCTCGTACTCCTGGCGCGGGATGAGCCCCGACTCACCTTCCGATGCGCGGCCCAGGATGAAGTCCCAGAGGTTCCACGCGGCATAGTCGAGCCAACTGTTGACTTGCTCGTTGTCGAGCGTGGTCAGCCGGACATCCGCAGCGGTGGTATCCATGAACGGCAGCTCGACGCGTTCACGCATCTGCCTGTCGCCTTCGATGCCCTGCGCGACCTCCGCCTTGAATGCCTGCAGGAAGGGGGTCGGGTCGAATGCCACCTCAGCGGCGGTTTCGGAGGCCTGCTCTGTGGTCGACATGGTCGCCGGCTCTTCTCACGCGTTCTGGTCGGCGAGGAACACGAGTCCCGCGTCCGCTGAGGTGTCGAGTCGAACGGTCGTTCCATCTGCGGGAATGGTCTCCCCGCGAGCGGTCAGGATGCCTTCGGTGAATTCGGTGGACATGACACACGGGATGCCGAACTCTCGGGAGAGAATTCCCAGGTGGCTCTGGGGAGCGCCCTGGAGGGTGATCAGACCGGCGACCCCGGCCATCAGGGCCGGCGACATGAACGTCGTCGTGCCTCCCCGCGAGATCACGACCGTCGACTCCACGTCCGGACCGTCGATGAAGTCCAGCACCTCCTCGGGCGAGTCGAGAAAGCGGATCTTGCCCGTCGCCCCCGTGGCCGACGTGAACGCCTTGGTACCGCTCCCGATCTGCTTGCCGGTCAGGGTCTCGCTACTGGTCATCGGTGTTCTCCTCCTGCTGGACGTTGGCTCGACTAATTGTTGGACCAATTGCTTCTAGCATGTAGCGGGTGTCACAATTGCGTCAACCTGTTCGGCGAGACTCAGAGCTATTTCCCCCTTTCGGGGGAGGGCTGGACGCCGACCGGGCGATGGGAGATGGACCGATGAGTTGGGATGAGTTGGACCTGACGGTGGAACGAGCGGTACGCGCGATCGAACAAGCCGCCCAGCAGCTCGGCGTTACGCCCTCCACCGCCACCCAGAGTGTGATCAGCACTGATGGGGCAATGGAGGTGATCGGCGCCATGGAGCGGGCTTTGTCGGGCCTGCCCGGCGACCCCGATCAGCGAGAGGCGGTGCTGGCCCTTCGGGCGGCGCGGGGCGAGATGATGTCCGCACAGCTGGCTCGTCAACGGTCCGCAATTGCGCGCGTGACGCAGCAGATCGCTCGCATCCGGTCGGCGCGGACCGTCGACGATCTCGTCGAATCGGTGCCGATGGAGACTTCCGGACTCGGCTACGAACGCGTCATGTTCTCGTGGGTGGAGAACGAGTGCTGGGTGCCTCGCAGCTCACACACAATGAGCGGCCCACAGGAGGCACAGGCGATGTTGGCGGCGGGTGGACCGCCCTATCGCTCGGTCCGGGACCTTAACGAAGTCGAGGTCGTTCGCAGACGGCAGCCCATCCTCGTTCTCGACGCGCTATCGAGCCTGCGAGTGCATCCGACGATTATGCCCATTTCGCGATCTGTCACTTACGTGGCGGCGCCGGTCGTAGCGCGAGGTCGTGTGGCAGCGATGGTGCACGCCGACCGAAACCTCGACACGGGTCTCAACGATGAGTTCGACCGTGATCTACTGGCGCTCTTCTGCGAGAACGTCGGCGTGGCGCTGGATCGCTTGCTCGAGACGACCCCTGAGACCGCCGATGCACTGCCCGACGGCGTGAAGGCAGACTGGCTCGATGCGCTCACCGAGCGCGAGCGCGAGGTCCTGAGACTGATTGCGATGGGTCTGACGAATGCGCAGATCGGTGCACGTCTATACATCAGCGAGGAAACGACGAAGACGCACGCGAAGAAGCTCATGCGCAAGATGGGGGTCGCGAATCGGTCGCAAGCAGGCGCGAAGTTCCATCGACTCCACGAGCACAGCCCGTCGTGAGGCCGGCGACGTCCGCGCCCATGGTTGACCGACGCCGCCGTTGCACGTGACTAGAGGTGGGTCAAGATCTCACCGCGTCAGTGAATCGTCCAGAACCCCAACGCCTTTGTTCACGGAAAGGACAGCTCGAGCCTCCTCCGAATCGAACCGCTCCGCCAGCATCGCCTTCTGTTGCGCGACGAAGTCCGGACGCCAGCCCTCCTCGATGTGGATTCGTCCGGGTCGACCTGCCACGAGGCACGGGCCTCCCGCGTCGTGCGATTGGAGACCGCCCGCCGGCCACACCGCGAGAGCGTCGCGCTGGTCGGCGACAACCTCGGTGGTTCGATCGAGTTCGTCCACAAGTGTGAATCGCGCCGAGGTGTACGAGTAGTGCTCGAGGTCTCGCTCCATGTCGACGGTGATCGATCGGATCGGTGACTGCTTGCCGTCGCGGTCCACGTAGCCGAGTTGGTAGTGCTGGTCGAGCGCTGCGCCCGCGAGGAAGTTGATGGCGATGTCCGATCCGGACTGGATGTTTACCCAACGGTATTGGTGGATGGCTGTCCAGTCGCGGCGGCCCCACGAGTGGTCGCGGTGGCCGGTCGTGTCGAATGCGATGGTCCGGTCACCGATCCGCAGACTGCCCTTCGCCAAGCCGCTCTGTTCCAGCCGGTTGTCGGCAAGCCACGCGGGGCAGCCGTCAGCGTTGTCGTGGTAGGTAAATGGCGGTGTGGTCGCCTCGAAGTGGTAGTCGAGCGCGACCCCATCGTGTTCGAACGTGACGTGGGCGTACTTGTGGGGTTCGCCATGCTGGATCTTCAGCGGCCCCACGGACCACTCATCGAAGTCGGCGTCAGGAGCGACAGCGTCTCCCTCCGTGTGGAACTGAGCGATGCGCTCGTTGTCCCGACCGAAAACCAGTCCCATCGATCCGGCCTTGTGCTCGCCGTCGACCCACGTGTAGGCGATGACACCGATGTCCTCGTCGGGGAGGAACAAAATGAAGATCAGGCTCTCGCGCTCGAGGGACGTGCTCTGCAATGCGTGCCGACGGTCGTCGCGGTCGGTCAGTGTGTATTGGCTGGCCATGGTTCTCCTCTGAAGTGGTGTCCGCGCGGGTCTGGTTGGTGGGTGCGGGATCATCCGGCGTCACGAAGGGCGGACGCTCGGGAAACCGGCGCCGGTGATGAACACCGGGCCCAGAACCGCGGCCGCCTTGCCATCGGTGAGATGCGGCCACGCCTTCTTCGTCAAGTCGGTCGGCGCATCGAATCCGCCTTGGCGAATCTCGTCCCACATGCCGATCCGATGCGCGATCGGGCGGAAGAACTCGTGCGAGTAAACGGTGATGCCATCCCAGATCTTCTCGTCCACACTCTTCTTCGAGTACATCCGATACAGATCGAGCACACCCTTCTCCGACTGCGCTGCGATGGAACGCATCTCCTCTCTGCCCACGACGCGCAGGTCCGACATCGGGGTGTCGATGGTGTCGCGGGCGAAGACGACGACACTCTCGAGGCTGTCGAGGTAAGTCGACGGGGTGGTGAAGGTCGTGCCGATGTCGTTGATCGTCACGTCGATGTTGTCATCGCGGAACACCATCACCTCGGTGACTGCGTACGGCATGCCCTCCGCCACCGATGCCCACGGGTAGGCCGTCTCGTGCAGGAAGTGGTCACGCACCAGTGCGAATCCTCCGCCAGGCAATGGGTATGGACCTGTGTCGCCCATCCCGAGGCGATTGTCGTAGTGCAACATGAAACCGAACAGTTCGGTTGTCGCGTTGAAGCGCCGGAACGCGGCCCGGTAGTCGGGGTCCTCGACCGACACCGCTTGCGCGATGAGCGGGTCGAGCACATCACGATCCAGGTGCGGGAGTTTGAAACCTCGGCCCGACGACAGCCCGGGCCCGTCTCCCCACGTGCCGTGCCACAACCGCCGGCCGAACTGGATGCACGTCTCGATGTCGGAGCGGGAGGCGTTCGGATCGACGAGATCGAGTGTTACTCCGACTCCTCGCCCGAGGATCGCCATCAGTGAGCACGCGTAATTGCGGAGATGGTTGACCTTGGTGCCGACCTCTCGCTTGGATACCTTTCCCAGGTCGACGAGGCCGTCCACACCGATCTTCTCGGTCACCGCACGCATCGCGGCGGGGTAGATGTCCCACTGCTGGACGAACGAGAGACTCTCGTACTCCTGACGGGGGATCAGACCTGATTCCCCTTCTGTCGAGCGGGAGGCGATGAGTTCCCACAGGTTCCACGCCATGTAGTTGAACCAGCTGTCGATCTGGTCGTCGTCGAGCGTGTCCGGTCTGATATCGGCGGCTGTGGTGTCGACGAAGGGGTACGGGTCGCGCTGTCGCATGATCGCGTCACCTGCCGCTCCCCCAGGAACCTCTGCCATGAACTTCTCTATGAATGCGGCGAAGTCGACTGCCTCGTCGGTTGCGTCAGCCATGTAGGCCTCCTCAAATGGAGTGATCATTGTTCACGGATGGCCATTTCCGTGTGAGGGACACAGTGCTCCACCTCACTCGGCGGGCGCATCCCCCGAAAGGGGGAAGTGTGCACGCGGTCACCTTTCGGGCTTCCGGTGACCGACACAATCACGCTAGGTTTACGATCATCATGAAACGGTCTGACCATAACGAGACGGAGGCAATCGTGATGCGCGTCTACTCCTTCGACCACGCCCACGACGTACCCGCGCGGGAGCTGGGGCACGTGCTCGGCGGCAAGGGAGCCGGCCTGGCGGAGATGACCGCTGCGCTCGGGCTGAATGTGCCACCCGGATTCACGATCTCAGTGCCCGTGTGCCGCGAATACCTGCAGACCGGGTGGCCCGCTGAACTCGACAACGAGATCACGACTCACATCGACCGCCTGGGCGACGTCATGGGTCGGAGGCTGGGCGATCGGAACGACCCGCTGCTGGTCGCGGTGCGCAGCGGCGCGCCGGTGTCGATGCCTGGGATGCTCGACACCGTGCTCAATCTGGGGATCAACGACGCTACCGTCGAGGGGCTCGCGCGCAGCTCGGGTGACGAGCGCTTCGCCTGGGACAGCTACCGTCGATTCCTCGAGATGTTTGCGACCACCGTAATGGATGTTCCGCACGAGTCTCTGCCAACGATCGACCCCGGTGCGACAACGCAACAGCTCCGCGAACACGTCGCGGAGCTAAAGGAGCAGATCGCAGCATCCGCTGGCCGTGCTGTTCCTACCGATCCGGCACAACAGCTCCGCGAGGCGATCGAGGCAGTGTTCCGATCGTGGGGTTCCGACCGCGCTCGGGCGTACCGGAAGCATGAGTCCATCGACGAGGACATGGGGACCGGTTGCAACGTCCAGGCGATGGTCTTCGGCAACCGGGGGGACGACTCGGGCACGGGTGTCGTCTTCACCCGCGACCCCTCCACCGGTGAGGCCATGCCTTTCGGGGACTATCTCCCCTGCGCACAAGGCGAGGACGTCGTCGCCGGCAATTCTCGCACCAAGCACATCGCGTACCTGGCCGAGCATCAACCCAACGCTTACACCGATCTGCTCGCAACACTGCGCCGACTCGAACTGCACTACCGGGACATCTGTGACGTCGAGTTCACCGTCGAGAACGGAAAGCTGTGGCTGCTGCAGACGCGGATCGGCAAGCGCGGCGCCGTCGCCGCAGTTCGCATCGCCGTCGAGATGGCCGACGACGACGAGATCGGTCTCACCCCAGCGGAGGTCCTGGATCGCGTGTCCGAGTCGATTCGCGCTCGTGCCCGCGCCGAAGTCGCCGCGGATGCTCATGAACCCGAGGACGGAACGACCCTACTGACTACCGGCCTGGGAGCATCGCCCGGACGGGTGAGCGGTCGCGTCGTACTCACCGCCGACGACGCGATGTGCGCTGACGACGACGTCATCCTCGTGCGCACCAGTACCAGCCCGGTAGACGTGGCCGGGATGTCTGCATCGGTCGGAATCCTCACCACCCGAGGCGGATTGGTGAGCCACGCCGCCGTGGTGGCGCGCGGCTGGGGCATCCCCGCCGTGGTGGGAGCCGACACCCTGATCATCTCTGGCGAGCAAGTTCACGCCGAGGGCGGATCAAGCGTCAACGCCGGAGACGTGATCACCATCGACGGCGCCACCGGCTGCGTATGGATCGGCGCGGTCTCCGCGTCACTAAGCCAAGCAGCCGACGCCGTCGCCGAGCGACTTCCGCACCTTCTGCGCGTCGACGAATGGGCGCAGCAGCGAGAAGTGTCCCCCGCATGACCGACGCCACACCCCCGCAGCATGTCGTCGTCGTCGGCGCGTCTCTGGCAGGTCTGCGTGCAGTGCAGACCGCGCGGGAGGTCGGCTACGGTGGGCGATTGACGCTGATAGGCGATGAGCCCCACCTGCCCTACGATCGGCCGCCGCTGTCGAAGGAGTACCTCGCGGACGGCCCACTCACGACGGCGCACGAGTTTCCTGAAACCCTCGATCTGACCGGCAAGCTGGGCGTCGAGGTGCGAACCGACACCCGTGCAGAATCCCTGGACACGGCCAAACGCATAGTGACCACCGGCCGTGGCGATGCCATCCACTACGACGCCCTTCTGATAGCCACGGGTGTGCGCGCCCGCCGGTTGCCGGGCACGGCCCACCTCGAGGGAGTCCACGTACTGCGGAACCTCGACGATGCGAAATCGATCCGCGATGCACTCGACGCACGGGCTCGCGTAGTCGTGATCGGCGCGGGCTTCATCGGAGCAGAGGTCGCGTCGGCGGCGGTCAAGCGAGGCCTGGAACCGGTGGTTCTCGAGGCTGCCGCCACGCCCCTCGTCCGCGCGGTCGGAAGCGCGGGTGGCACCGGACTTGGTCGGATGCATGCGCGAAACGGAGTCGATCTGCGATGTGGAGTCGCGGTATCCGAGGTGGTCGGAGAACGTCGCGTCGAAGGCGTGAGGCTCGTCGATGGCTCAGAGGTTCCCGCCGACCTGGTGGTGGTCGGCATTGGCGCCGACCCGGCGACCGACTGGCTCGAGAACTCCGGGCTATGTATCGACAACGGCGTCGTCTGCGACGAAACGCTCCGCGCCGGCGACAGCATCTGGGCCGCCGGCGACGTTACCCGATGGACCAATCCGCTTTTCGATGCGAAGATGCGACTTGAACATTGGACGAATGCCGGCGAACAAGGCGTCCACGCCATGGAGAATCTTCTCCACCCAGACGAGGCGTCCCCCTATCAGCACGTCCCCTACTTCTGGTCGGACTGGTACGGGCAGCGAATTCAGTTCGCCGGCCTCCCCATGGGTGAGCCCCATGTGGTCAGTGGCGACTGGGATTCCGACGACCTCGTCGCGCTGTACCGCGACGGCGACCGACTGATCGGCGCGCTTTCGGTCAACCGCAGAGGCGACATCATGAAGTACCGGGTTCAGATCTCTCGTCGCGGGACGTGGAATGCCGCACTGGCATTCGCCGAAAAGCGGACCGCCGCAGCCGCGAACGCCTGACCCGCGACTCGAGGAGGAACACGAGCATGCAGAATCACGACGACGTCTTCATCGGGGGTACTTGGGTTGCCTCCCACTCCACCGATCGCAGCGAGGTGGTGAACCCGGCCACCGAGGAAGTCTGGGCCAGGGTCCCCGACGGCAATGAACTCGACATCGAAGATGCGGTGTCGGCGGCACGCTCAGCATTCCCGGCATGGGCGGGTACCGATCCGCAGGAGCGAGCCGGGTACTTACGTCGTCTCGCCGACGAGATCGACCTCCGTTCGGCCGAGCTGTCCCGAATCATCACCACGGAGAACGGAACTCCTGTGGCGGAGAGCAGTGCGGCTCCGTCGCACAGCGCGGCCCATCTGAGGTTGACCGCCGATCTCGCCGAGGTGCTGACTGCTCCCGATGACCGGCCCAATCCGATGGCACCGGGGCACACCATAGTCCGCCGGGTACCGGTCGGGGTCGCCGGTCTGATCACTCCGTGGAACTTTCCACTCGGGTTGATCATGATCAAGCTCGGTCCCGCCCTCCTCGCGGGCTGCACGGTCGTCATCAAACCGGCGCCGGAGACGCCGATGGCAACCCGCCTGTTGATGGAAGCAGTGGCGGCGGCGCGGATACCCCACGGAGTAGTGAATCTGGTTACCGGCTCGACTCGTGCGGGTAACGCACTGGTGGAGCACCCCGGTGTCGACAAGATCTCCTTCACCGGTTCCACGGCCGTCGGGCGAGCCATCGCCCGCACGTGCGGTGAGCGGTTGCGCCCGGTGACCCTCGAATTGGGCGGCAAGTCGCCCGCCATTGTGCTCGACGATTTCGACCCGGCGGTGTTCGAGAAGAATCTGCTCAAGGTCTCGATGCGCAACACCGGACAGACATGCAAAGCGTGCACCAGACTGCTTGTCCCGGCGCACCGGCACGACGAGATCGCCTCGCTCGCTGGTGAAATAGTTACCGCGGCACCTATGGGGGATCCCTTTGATCCCGCGACCATATTCGGTCCAGTTGTGTCGGCACGTCAGCGAAACCGAGTTGCTGGATACCTGGCTTCGGCCCACTCCCAAGGCGCCAAAGCAGTCACCGGCGGCGATGTCTCCACGCGCTTCGAACGTGGGTACTACGTCGAACCCACGGTGTTCTCGCATGTGACACCGGACATGACTATTGCCCGAGAGGAGATATTCGGCCCGGTGCTGTCGGTGGTCGGCTACCGCGACATCGACGAGGCCGTCGCGATCGCCAACGACTCCGATTACGGGTTGGCCGCCACGGTTTTCGGGACAGACGAGGACCGCGCGACTGCCATCGCCAAGCGCCTCATCACTGGCAACGTCGGAATCAACCACTACGGCTCGAATGCCGCAGCCCCTTTCGGTGGGCACAAGGACAGCGGCCTCGGCACCGAGTTCGCAGCCGAGGGACTCGCCGCATACCTGCAATTCACCTCCATCCACTATTCGTCCTGACTACCCGAGAGAGAGCAAACTGATGCGAGCAGCGGTTATGTGGGGCGCCGGTAAGCCCTTCGAAGTGCAGGAGATCGACATCGCCTCCCCCGCGGCCGGTCACGTTTCGGTCGACCTTCACAGTTGCGGTGTCTGCGCTTCCGACCTTTCACTGACCACGGCTTTCGGGCAACCCACTCCGGTAGTGCTCGGGCACGAGGGGGCGGGCATCGTCGCAGAAGTGGGCGACGGGGTGGACTCGGTTCAAGTCGGCGACCACGTGGTCCTGGTGTGGGTACCGCCTTGCGGCAAGTGCGCACCGTGTCGGCGCGGTGACGACTACTTGTGCGCCAATCGCCGATCGTCGGCCGATTCCCGGGCTGGGAAGTCCGCTCGCCCCTCTCCACTGAGTGTGAACGGGGCCTCTATTCACCAGGGCATGGCGACGTCGACATTCGCTCAACGCACCGTCGTGCCGGCCAACGCGGTCGTGCGAATCGACGACGACGTACCATTTCCCGTCGCCGCGATGATGGGATGCGCCGTGCCGACCGGCGTCGGCGCCGCACTTCGCAGTGCCAACGTACAGCCCGGTGACGATGTCGCTGTGATCGGCTGTGGTGCGGTGGGTTTGAACTCGGTGATGGGTGCGGTCGTCGCCGGCGCGGCCCGGGTGGTCGCCATCGACCCGATGGATGACCGTCGGACGCTCGCTCAGAGCGTAGGTGCCACAGAGTCCCTCGATCCCGAGCTGTTGGACGACCTTCGGGACATGGACATCGTCATCGACGCGGTGGGTTCCCCCGCCACCGTCGCCGGCGCGTGGAAGGCCGTCCGTCGAGGCGGCACCGTAACGGTCGTCGGCGCAGGCCGGCCAGACAAGGTCGTAGAGATCAACGCCTACGAGCTCTTTCATGACGACAAGAAACTGACGGGCAGCTTTCATGGCGGCATCAGCATGCACCGCGATCTACCGATCCTGGTAGGTCTGTGGCGCAATGGTCGTCTACCGATCGAAAAGCTCATCAACGCGACCGCCGACCTCGGTGAGATCAACGAAGTCGTTGCGGCACAGCAGAGCGGCGAGGCCCTTCGCATTGTCTTGACGCCCCAACCCTGACGAAATCGGAAGGAACACACGTGGGAATCAACCTCCTCGACAACGGAGCCGAGCGGCGCCACATCTTCCACGACCCCGACGCACACCCCGACGTGCGCGAGTCGCTGGCGTACCTCGTCCCCATCCCATCAGCCCGACTCGGCGTGATCTTCTACACCTGGGTGCACGCCAACGGACCAGACGAGCGAGCGCGTGCAGGGTCTGCCCTGATCGTTTTCGGTCCTGGCGTCGGCGACCCGATCTTCGATGTTCACGACAACATCGCAGTCCCGGACTCGATGGGCTTCGACGACTGGCAGGTGGGACCCGGCAGACTCACGCTATCCGACGACATGATGAAGTCGACGATCGCGTTCCACAGTGATCGTCTCTCGATCGACTACGACTGGACCGGCATCAATCCGTCATTCGGCTTCGCCACCAATCGCAACGGATGCCCGCAGTGGCTCGCGTGGGATCGGACCGAACAGGGCGGGCACGTCGTCGGCACTCTGACGATCGACGGTGTCGATCACAAGCTGGACGGCTACGCCCACCGCGACCACTCATGGGGTAGGCGCGACTGGGGCGGTGCCACACACTGGAAGTGGTGGAACATCCTCACCGACGGCGGTACCGCGATACATGCGATGGAGTTGCAGTACTTCGGGAAGACGACGCTGCACGGCTATGTCCAGAAAGACGGCGTGATCGCGACGATCACCGACATGGACGCCGACATGACGTTCGACGAGCGGTTCGTCCACACCGAGGTTCGGGCCACGATCCATGACGACGAGGGCCGCGAGACAGTCGTCACCTGTCGGCAAGGCGCTGATCTGCAGTGGCCGGTGAGTCCTCGGCTCTGGATTCACGAAGCAGCAATGTTCACCAACGTTGATGGGGTTGACGGGGTCGGCTACATCGAGTGTGCATGGCCCCCTGAGTACATCGCGCATCACCGTACCGACGGAGTCGGCGTCGGCGAGCGTCATGCACTCACCCTCGACCGGGATTGACCACGCCGTCGGAACCACAGAAAGGCAATCATGATGTACACAACGAGCGAAGAGTTCGAAGTCCTGCACGGACTGCGGGTCAAGGGGATAACCCAACCGGACGACGTCGCGGCCGCGATCGGGCTGGACGCTGCACTCGTCGAACGCGTCCTCGAGTGTGCGGTGGACAAGGAGCACGCGCGCAAGCGAACCGGAGGGCGAGTGCAGGGGTACATGCTGACGGCCGCTGGCCGCGAGCGGCACGCTGAACTGCGGACAGATCGTGGCCCAACACAACTCGACGACCTCTCAGCCGCCTACGACGAGTTCCTAGGACCGAACCGCGAGTTCAAAGCACTGACGACCAAGTGGCAGACAGAGGCTGACGGCGATCCCGCCGTTGTCCTGCTGGAACTCCTGGCGATCGACGAGCGCGTGGGAAAGGTTCTGTCACTGGCTGTTGCGTCGGTTTCCCGGATGCGCGCGTACGAGCCGCGGTTCAAGGCTGCTCTCGACGCCTTTCAAAACGGCGAGACCTCAGCTCTGGCCCGCCCTATGTCGGGTTCGTACCACGATGTCTGGATGGAACTTCACGAAGACCTGCTATTGATGCTCGGGCGTGAGCGGACCGACGCTGACGAGTGAATCTTGGCGAACACCTCGCGAGTTTGGGGGGCTGAGCAACCTTGCGTTCGCACGGTCCGCCCCGCGAACCCTTTCATCCTCCCGCACGGACCGGTGATCCCACGACATCCCGCAACGAAACGCGCTGGTCGGCAAGTGCACCCGGATCGACGGGCGCTCGGTCCGCAATGAGCTTCTTCCCGGCCATGAAGTCCTTCGGGCTGTTCGCGGTTTCCACCGCGCACACCGTTCGGTCCGGACGCAGATGGAAGAGGGCGAACGAATCGCTTCGCGCTCCTCCGCGCGCAACGGTCTGCGCACCGGGTTCCAGGATTCCCGCGATCTTGAGTTTCAGGTCGAACTGATCCGACCAGAACCAGGGCGTCTCGTGGACTCCTCCGTCCCCGCCGGTGATGGCCGCGGCGGCGTGTTTGGCCTGCTCCACGGCGCTGGGGATCGATTCGAGTCGGTACAGACCGTCGATCGCGTCGTGCGGGCGGCGGGTGACGTCACCGATGGCCATGACGCCGTCGACGTTCGTGTGCCCCGCGCGGTCGACGAGGATGCCGCCGTCGCAGGCGACTCCGCATTGCTCGGCCAACTCTGCGTTCGGGACGGCTCCGATTCCGATCAGCACGTGATCGCACCGGATCATCGAGCCGTCGTCGCCCAGGACGGCGGTGACCGATCCGTCCGACGTCTCGAATGCCCGGGGGCTGAAGTTCGTGACGATGTGAGTTCCGCGCGCCTGGTGATACGCGGTGAGTCGTTGCGAGAGTTCAGCGCTGGCGACACGCGCCAACACTCGGTCCTCGCGTTCGCCGACGGTGACGTCGATGTCGCGTGCCCGTGCGACGGCGGCAACCTCCATCCCCACATATCCGCCGCCGATGACGGCGAGCGTCTCGGTCCGCTCCAGTGCGGCGCGGAGTGTGCGCGCGTCCGCGATCGTGCGCAGTGTCGACACACCGGCGGTGTCCGCGCCCGGAACGGTGATCGTTCTCGGCGTGGCCCCGGTTGCGACAACCACCGTCCGATAGTCGCGGTACTCGCCATTGTCGAGATGCACGCGTCGGGCGTGCGGATCGATGCGCGTCGCGCGCACCCCCAGGAGGAGGTCGATCCGGTTGTCGGCGTAAAACCCGGCGGGCCGAAGCCACTGCACCATCGATTCGTCGGCGAACTTCTTCGACAGCGGTGGCCGGTGATACGGCGGCTCGTGTTCGTCGCCCAGCAGAGTGATCGGCCCCGTGAAGCGCTGCTGGCGGAGCAGGCCGGCGAGGGTGGCACCCGCGTGCCCTGCTCCGATGATCACCACCGAGTCGGACGACGCTGCCGACGTCATGGGCGCACCACCGTCGTCGAACGCGGTTCGAGGGGGCGTTCGAGGCGGGTATCCAGGAAGCGCTCCCGCACCACGAGATACACCGGGAAGGCCATCGACACTCCGATGTAGGACAGCAGGACGAACGCCACACCCCACCTGCGGCCCAAACCGATTCGTACCGAATCGGTGAGGACCCACACCATGAATACCGCCCACGCGATCAACATGTCGATGCTGAGGAATGCGGCGGTGCCGCCGGCCGCGATCGCGTCGGCGAAGAACGAGATCGGATTGAGGATGTTTCCGCCGGCGGCCATCCACGCGAACGCATACGGCCAGGTCGACAGCAGCGCGGCGAAACCGGCGAACAGGTACAGCGCGTGCCGGATGTTCGTCGACCTCGAGATCACGGGGTTCACCACGACGTCACCGACTGTCGGCGACGCGAACGTGGATATCGGCGTCGAGGTCGCCGACGATGAGCTGACACGACAGTCGCGATTGGTCGTCGGATTCGTCGAGGTAGGAAAGCAAGTCGGCTTCCTCCTCGGTCGGTTCGACGAAGAGGTGGTTGTATTCGGGCGGTAGGTGCACGTGGCAGGTGGCGCATGCGCAGCTTCCCCCGCATTCGGCGACGATGCCGGGCAGGTTGCGGTCGACGGATCCGCTCATGATGCTCTGTCCCGGGACGACGTCGACCTGCGACGTCGTCCCGTCGGGTAGGTGGTAGGTCACTGTGGCCATCGGTTCGGTCTCTTTCGTTTCGATGAAGGGTCAGGCGAAGGTCAGGTGCACGGGCAGGTGGCGCAGGCCGCCGACGAAGTTGGTTTGGATCACCTTGGGCTCACCGGTGATCTCCACACGCTGCATCCGCGGAAGCAGTTCCTCGAGCATCACTCTCAACTCCAGCTTGGCCAGATGCTGGCCGATGCACATGTGCGGCCCGTAACCGAAGGCGATGTGCTTGTTCGGTCGTCGGTCGATGTCGAAGGTGTCCGGCTCCTCGAACACGTCGGCGTCGCGGTTGCCGGACTGGAACAGCAGCATCAGCCGGTCGCCCTTCCTGATCCGCTGCCCACGAAGTTCGTAGTCCTCGAGTGCGACGCGGGTGAACTGCTTGACGGGGGACACGATTCGCAACGATTCGTTGACCAGATGCGGCACCAGCGACAGATCGTTCTTGACCCGATCGAGCACGTCGGGCCGGGCGGCGAGCAGTTGCAGACAACCCGCGAGGGTGCTCGCGGTGGTGTCGTGTCCTGCGGTCGCGATGGCGACGAACCACCCGTAGGCGAACGTCTTGGGGAAGTACTCGCCGGTCTCGTCTCGCGCGACAGCGATCAGCGTCGCGAGGTCGTCTCCGGGTGCGCGGCGCCGATTCTCCACCAGCACATCGAAATAGGCGTAGAAGTCCGCGACGGCCGCGGCGAACTGTTGTGCGGCAGCGTCGGGTGACAGGGTCTCGACATCGTCACGCATCGCATCCGGGTCGGCGACCCCGAACAGGTCCTGCGTCAGTGCCATCATCCTCGGTTCGTCTTCCGGCGGGACACCGAACAGGGTCATGATGACCCGCAACGGGTAGAAGACGGCGAATTCCTGGACCGCGTCGAGGTCCGGGCCACCCGACACGAGGCGCGCGACGGCGGCCTTCGCGTTCTCGCGGATCTGGTCCTCCCACTTCTTGAGGTTCGCCGGGCGAAACCAGTCGATTGCGACGTCCTTGATCGTCGTGTGCTCCGGTGGATCGAGGTACGGGAGTGCATCGAGGATCCGCAGGCTTCCGCCCGTCAGCTTCTTGGTGAACTCGTCGCCGGCCTGGTTGGCGAGAATGGGGTTGTGTGAGCCCTTGTGCTCGCCGCCGCCCGCACTGAAAATCAGTGGCTGCCGCTCGATCTCCATGAGATCGGCGTGCTTGGTGACGAGCCACAACGGGTCGTACCCGTCGACGTGCACCTGCGCCAGGGGCCGGTTCTCGCGTAGCCACCGGTAGGCGTCGTAGAGCTTCGCCTCCTCACTGTGTCCCTCCGGCAGCACGATTCGTTCGGCGATCTCCTGCGGTACCGCGCCGGTTTCCGTTGATTCGACGGTGGTCATCGTCGGTCTTCCCTTCGTTTCGGTTCACAGATAGATGGATTGGGGAACGAGATACGCGGACAACCCTTCGGGTCCGAGTTCACGTCCGAGCCCGCTGGATTTGACGCCACCGAACGGCGCGGTCGGGTCGGGCAGGTAGCCGTTGATGCCGACGGTCCCGGGGCGGATCCTCCGCGCGATGGCGACGCCACGGTCGTGGTCGGACGTCCACACCGATCCACCGAGGCCGTAGTCCGTGTCGTTGGCGATCCGGATGGCCTCGTCGTCGCCCTCGTAGGGAATCACCGCCAGGACGGGACCGAAGATCTCCTCCTGTGCGATCGCATAGCCGTTGTCGACATCGGCGAAGACCGTGGGTTCCACGAACCACCCACGATCGAGACCCTGCGGGCGCCCACCGCCCACCGTGATCCGGGCGCCGTCGCCACGGCCCTTCGCAATGTAGGACTCCACCCGCTCGCGTTGGCGCGCACTCGCCATCGGCCCGATCTGGGTCTCGGGGTCCAGTGCGTCGCCCACGGCCAGTGACCCGGCCAGGGCGGTGAATACGTCGACTACCTCCTGGTATCGCGACGTCGGCGCGAGGATCCGGGTTCCGAGGAAACACGTCTGCCCGTTGTTGAGCAGCGTCGCGCCGAACAGTTGCTCACCGATCCTCGACAGGTCGAGGTCGGCGTCGTCGAGGATGATGGCGGCTGATTTGCCCCCGAGTTCGAGGGTGGCGGGCCGCAACAGTCCGCCGCAGACCTCGGCGATGCTGCGACCGGCGGCGCTCGATCCGGTGAACGCCACCTTGTCGACGTCCGGGCGAGCGACGAGATAGGCGCCGAGATCGCGGTCGCCGGGGACGATGTTGATCACGCCGGCCGGGATGCCCGCCTGGTCGATCGCCTCGGCGAGCACGTAGCTGTCGAAGACCGTCTCCGGCGACGGCTTGATGACGAACGTGCAGCCGGCGGCGAGACCGGGTGCGTACTTGAACGCGGCCAATGCTTGCGGGAAGTTCCATGGGACGATCGCCGCGACCACGCCGATCGGATCGCGGCTGATCAGGGTCGACCCGCCCAGGAGCCCGGGCCGGGTCTCCACGAACGATTCGCTGCGTACGAGGCCGGCATAGTAGCGCAGCAGCAATTGCGGAAACACCGCCTCCAGTTGCTGCGAGACGGCGACCGGCATGCCGTTCTGGGAACTGACGGCCCGGGCGATCTGCGGCGCGTGTTTGTCGAGCGCATCGGCCAGTCGTTCCATCGAGGCGGCACGCTCTGCGGGTGCCCACCGCGACCAGCCGTCGGGGTCGTCGAAGGCGGCCCGGGCCGCGGCGACCGCGGCATCGATGTCACTGGACGCGCCGCCAGGGACGGCGCCCAGTACGCGTTCGTCGTTGGGCGATATCACCGTGATCCGTCCCGCTGTGGCGGGGCGGCGCCATTCTCCGCCGATAAAGAATCGGTCATGTTCGGTGTGCATCGTGTGATCCTTTGTGTGATCGAACATCTGGGTCAGTTGCCGGCCGTGAGAACAACCTTGACGACGTCGCCGCGCAGCTGCGCAGCGATGGCCTCGTTGATCTCGGAGAGCGGCATCGTGGCGATCAGCTTCTCGAACGGAAACCGGCCCTGGCGGTGCAGATCGAGCAGATGTGGGATGAAGACCTGCGGGTCGGCGTCCCCCTCGGTGATCCCGCGCACCGTCAGGCCCTGCAGGACCGCCGGGATGAGTGCGACGGGCAGCGCTGCCTCCGGGTCTGCCGGCACCCCGACAATCCCCAGGCTCCCCCGCGCCCCCAGTGCTCCCAGCAACTGTCCGAGCACCGGGAGCGCCGCGGTGGTGTCGATCGCGTACCGGACACCCTCGGGCACGATCGCGCGGATCTGCTCCGAGATCGGGTCGCCGGCGGGATCGATCACGTGGGTGGCCCCCAGATCGAGCGCCAGCTTGCGTCGCGTTTCGTGCGGTTCGACGACGAGGATGTGTTCGACCTCGCGCACCACTGCCGCCAGCACCGCAGCCAGACCAACCGTCCCGCCGCCAGCGATGACGAGCGACGATCCTGGTGCGACGTCGAGCGAGTTCAGCACCGCGCCGGCACCGGTCTGAATGCCGCAACCGAGCGGGCCCACGATGTCGACCGGGGCGTCGGCTGGGAGTTTCACGACGTTGCGCTCGCGTACGACAGCGTGCGTCGCCAACGACGACTGACCGAAGAAGTTGCTGCCCAGCGCCTTTCCTGCGGATGACAGCGGTGACGAACCGTCCCCTCGGGCGCCGCCGAAGTTGAGTTCCATGAACCGCAGACAGTAGGCAGGCGCGCCGGACGTGCATTGGGAACATGCGCCGCAACTGTTGTAGCTGATCGCGACTTTGTCGCCGACCGCAACGGAGGTGACGTCCCCGCCGACGGCGACCACCGTGCCACTGCCCTCGTGACCGAGAACGCCAGGCAGCGCGAACGGAAGGTGCCCGTCGCGCACCGCGACATCCGTGTGGCAGATCCCGACTCCCGCGATCTCGACGACCACCTCGTCTGGCGCGGGTCCGACGAGATCGATCGATTCGATGCTGAACTCCCCACCTACGCTGGGTAGGACGGCCGCCGTGATCTGCATGGTGTGACTCCCTCTGCGAACGGTGTTGTGCAGGCCCCGATGTTAGGTGGGTCACCCGCCAAAACTCGCTGGTCAGAGGCGGAAATCCCTCGAATCTCCCCCGCCCGTCCCCCTTCCGAGGGAGCTTTGGAGACCGGTGTGCTTGACGTCACAATCTCGAATGGCTATGGTCTGAGCATTGGATGTTTTGTCGCCGCCTTATCGGCCCGTGCGGTGACTCGAGGAGGGTCCGTGATCCCGGACGTTTCCCGGCGTTGCGTCCGTGCCGAGGACGCAGCGCTCATGACTCGGACCGGCGACGTATTCCGCTGGGCCACCGAACTCGTCGGGCCCGAGTCCGAAGAGGCGCTGTCCGACAGCGCACGCCTGTCCCGCTTACGAGCCCTGGTCGAAGACTTCGTCACGGGCGCGGCGACGACTCCCGAGCATCGAGCCGAAGCGTTGGCATTGCTGGCCGCGATTCACCGCGTGCAGGGCGCACTCCTGGGGTCGGCCCTCGACCGGCAGCTTGGCACGCTGTCGGACATTCACGACACCATCCTCGCCCTGTCGGGTCTCTCACTGCACGAGCTGATTCATGCGGTGCCCGCGCGCGCAACCCGGGTCCTGTCGCTCGGACGCGCCATGCTCTCGACGGTGAACGGGTCGGTGTGGCTGCCGCAGCACCTGCATATCGAGGATCGCAGCGCAGAGTCGGCCGACTTCGAGGAGTACGTCGACGGCGCACGCATCCCGCTGTCGGATGCACCACTGGAGACGGAGATGCTGATCCGGCGCAGACGTGCCGCCCTCGTCCCCGACCCCGGTGCGGACGTTCGGACCTTCAAACAGATCGTCGACGTGGCGCGGACCAGAGCCTATGTCGCGGCGCCTATTACATTGGCCGGCCGTACCGTCGGGATGCTGCACGCCGACCGGCCCGACGATCCGACGAGCCTGTCCACTGACGATCTCGAACTGATGGCAACGTTCGCGGAGTGCCTTTCCATCGTGTTCGAGAGCGCGATGCTGCAGCGCCGGATGCAACTGCACGCCGAACGCGTGGCCGCCACCTTCGCCGACCTCGCATCCATGGTCGACAGAATCGACAAGCAGCCGGCTCTGCCGTACCTCGGCGATCAGCTCATGCCGACACGTGCGGTCCGGGGGGCGGACCCGTTGACGGCGCGCGAACGAGAAGTCCTCGCCCACTTGGCAAGCGGTAAGACCAATGCTCAGATCGCCCAGACCTTGATCGTGTCGGAAGGGACGGTCAAGTCGCACCTCAAACGAATCTCGAAGAAGCTGGGCACGTCGGGTCGTGCGGCGGCCGTCGCCGAGTACGCACGATCGGTCGGCATCCGCAGTCGAGCCATACCGTGAGCCGCCGCGAGGCACAGAAGGCGTTCGCTGCGCTCGTCACCCTCGACGGCGAACTCCGCGATGACCTTCGGCTCATCGACCGGTCACGAGCCGCCGCCTCGCTGTGCGATGCGATCGCCGCGTCGGAGGTGACGACCACGGCCGCGATCGCCGCGGCCTCCTCCGGCTCCCCATTGGCAGACGCTACCCGGACGCGGCTGATCGTCGCATGCCTCGATGCACAATCGAAGGCTCGGGAGGCGGTGGCCAGCGACCTGGAACACCGGGTCGCAGCGATCCCCGCAGCGGTGGCCCGCATTCGCGACGCCCGCTCGATCGACGAGCTCGTTCGGCGTACATGCGCGGAACTCACTGGCGCACTGGGGTTCCGGTGCGCGACCTACTCGGAGGTCGACGCCGCGGCCGGCGCGGTACGGTTCCGGCACAGCCGCCGGGACCTCTCGCGGGCAGGGAGTCCGGCGGCATGGCAGATATCCGCCGCCGAGTCGCAATGTATCGCCGAGCGACGGCCGATCATCGTCCACGCCGCGGCATCGACATCTGACGACGCCGCAGCGTGTCGCACAGAGGCCGCCAGCATCGTGGTCGCGCCGATCATCACCAAGTCCGCCGCCACCGCACTGATCCATGCAGACCGCGAGCCCCCATGGTCTGTCGACGCCGCGGATGTTCGTCTGCTCGAGATCGTGACAGCGGCTTTCACCGCTATCCACGAGCGCGAGACCGATGCCGAGCGCCTCGAACTCCAACAGCAGGCCATGGTCGCCGCCGCGAGACGACTCGTCGATCACGCCGAGTCGACGGTCGCGCAGGACGTTCTCGGCATCACCGACACGTGGCCGGCTCAGCGCGTCCCCCAGAATTCGACGCCGCGCGCAGCGCAGGGTCTGCTGACTAGACGTGAATCCGAGGTCCTGCAACTCATCGCGAGGGGACTGTCCAACGCCGAGATCGCCGAGGAACTCGTCGTCGGCGTCGAAACGGTGAAGTCACACGTCAAGAAGGTGCTGCGCAAGCTCGGTGCCGCCAATCGTGCCGAGGCAATCGCCGTCTACCTGGAGAGCACGCGCCCACCAACCCGCTAGCCGCGGTCGCTGTTCCAGGCCTCGGAACAGCGCATGGAGTCGGGGGTTGCCGAACTCGATAGTTGGCACGACACCGAGTCGAGGAGAAGAGCATGGTGGAGGTTCTGACGCGGTCCGCGGGCGCCGCGGCCGATGCAATGGCGTTGTCGTACGAGGTCGAGCAGTTCCTGTATCACGAGGCGGACCTGCTGGATTCCTGGCGCCTGCCCGAGTGGGTGGAATTGTTCGCCGCCAACGGCGTATACCTCATCCCGGCAACCGACAAGCCCGACGGGGATCCGGCACGGGATCTGTTTCTCGTGCAGGACGACCGGTTCCTGCTCGAGCAGCGGATCAATTCGTTGATGCGCCGCTCGGCGCACGCCGAGTATCCGCACTCCCGGACTCGCCGGGTGATCTCCAACGTCCGCGTGAGCGAGGACGGCAATGGGCGCCTGGAGATTTCGGCGAACTTTGCGGTCTTCCGGATGCGTTCGGCAACGGTCGACACGTATGTGGGGCACTACGACCACGTCGTGGAACGCGACTCGCGTGGCGAGTTCCGCTACGTGGTGCGGCGCTCGACCCTGGACCTCGACGCATTGCGCCCGCACGGCAAGGTGAGCATCATCCTATGAACCGCTTGGCCGACAAGGTCGCCGTCGTCACGGGGACCAGTCCGAACATCGGCGGCACCCTCGCGCACGGGCTCGCGGCCGAGGGTGCCCGCGTGGTCTGCACCGATCTGTCCGCCGAGGTGGTGGCGGACAGTGCCGCCAAGATCGTCGCCGACGGCGGCGACGCCATCGCTGTCGCCGGTGACGTGACGGACCCGGACCATGCCGACGAGGCCGTCGCCGCGGCGCTCGCGCGCTGGGGCAGGATCGACATCCTCGTCAACAATGCCGTGTTCTTCAAGCAGCAGGGTGTGCTGACGATGTCCTACGAGGACTACCGACGCCAACTCGACGTCGTTCTCGGGGGCGCGTTCCTGTTCACCCGCGCGGTCGCCCGATCGATGATCGACGCCGGCACGCCCGGCAGCATCGTCAACGTGTTGTCCACCGCCGCGTGGCAGGGCCAGCCGGGGAACATCGGCTACTCGACCGGCAAGAGCGGACTGGTGAACTTCACCCGATCGGCCGCGATGGAATTGGCCGAGTACGGCATCCGCGTCAACGGATTCACCCCGACCGCAACGGCGCCGACCGATCCGGCCGCTCGGGTCCAGATGCAGGAACTGCTCGATCGGCCCTGCCAGTACCGGATGGACTTCGCCGGTCAGATTCCGTTGTCGCGGCTGCCCACTCCCGCCGACTACGTCGGGGCTATCGTCTTCCTCGCTTCCGACGAGGCGGCAATGATCACGGGTACCAACATCACGGTCGACGGCGGTGCGACGGCGAAGTACTGGCCGTGGACACCGCACCCGGCATGACACGCAGCACGCGACCGGCAAGCGACAGCATCAGGAAGGTGATGTGGTGAACGACGCACTGATCCGGCCGACACGGTCGCTGCTCGGCCTCGATGACGGCGAACTGCCGGTCCTCGAAATCACGCTCGGTGGAACGCCACGCGGAATCGTCCTGGTTGCCTGCGACGGCGGATCCGCGACGGCGGACGCGAGCGAGATCATGAACAGGTTGGCCGAACACGGCTACGAATCGATTGCCGCGACGGTCGCACCCGACGAATCGCAACCCGCGGTGCGCGAATTGTTCGCGCGCGCCGCAGACCGCGGTTGGACCCCGGAGCAGACGGGGATGGTGGGCTGCGGAAGCGGTGGTCGGGTCGCCCTCGACGCGGCGTCGACGCAGCCGTTCGGCGCCGCAGTGAGTTTGTCGGCCACTGGGACGCCGGATCACCCTGTCCAGAACAGCATTTCGGCATCGGAATTCGAGGGCCGGATCGCCACGCCGTGGCTCGGGCTGTTCGGCTCCGACGATCCCGACCTCCCCGCGGGTCGGGTGCGCGAATTGGAGGCAGCACTCGACCGCGGAACTGACGTGCACACCATGACGATGCGTTATCCGGGTGTGGGGCGAGAGTTCTACCGCCACGGAGAGGACGGGTTGGGCTACGGCGCCTGGTACGACGGCTGGCAGCGCACCGTCGAATGGCTCAACGCCCGCATCGCGCCCCGGTTGACCCCGCTCGCGCAGCAGTGGCGGCAGCGCGAGTTCGACCGCCGGGAAGGCGGCCGCGACTGATGTTTCGGCGCCGCTCGGATGCCGGGCTGCAGGCCCGGGCACGGGTGAAGTTGGCCGAGATCGACGAGAAGCTCGCCGAACTGACTCGGGTGCGTGACGTGCTGCGGTCGGCGCTCGAGGCGGGGTGCGACGACCTGCTGGCGTGCGCGGATAGCCCGTGCTGCCCACTGCCCTTCCCGACCACACCCGGCATGGCCGGAGCATCCGGTGGTGAGTGAAACCAAGGTCCGCCGCTGGTGGGCGTCGATCGGCGTGGGCGCCGCGATCTGTGTCGGGTGCTGCCTGGCGCCGCTGCTGGCGGCAATAGGGGTCGCCGGCGGCGGTGTCGCGCTGTTGAGTGTGTCGTGGCTGGAACCGCTGGGTTTCGCGTTGATGGGGGTAGGTATCGCCGGGCTGGTGTGGTCCCGGGTGCGTGCCGCGCGGCGTGGATGCAGGGCGTCGGGTGACGACTCGAATGGTGATTGCGGCAGCGGCTCGTGCGGGTGCGGGACCGCTGTTTCGCCGTGCGGATCGACGGAATTGCCGTTGCTGCCGCACCCTCCCGGTAGTCGCGGCGACGGGCCGGCGTCCGGGGTTTGAGGTTGATGGCCGGCAGCCGGGTCAGGTCGGTGCCGAGGCCGGCTTTGGTGCCTTGGTTTGTGCTGAGGCCGGCTTCGGTGGCTCGGCGGGTAGCGGACGGTTGCCGTTGCCGGCCAGGCTCATTTCGATCGCCTTCTCGGTGTAGACGCGATACCCGAAAGCGGGATTGTAACCATGGACTTCGGGGGTATCGAGATCGCGGAGGAACGACAGGATCTGCCGGCTGAACACCTGGCCGGGGACCAGCACGGGAAAGCCGGGCGGGTACGGCGTGACAAAGGTCGCCGACACCACATCGATACCGGCGTCCAGCTTCTCGTCGATCTCTTCGCCGGACAGGTACTCGCAGTTGTCGTCGTTGTAAGACAGGTAGAACGCCCTGCGGACATCGCCTTCGGGCGTTGCCTCGACGCTGGTGAGGTCGCGGAAGGCCGGGTGGAAACCGCTGAAATCCGGCAGCGGCACGGCCTGCGCCGTGAGGCGATGCACCCGCTGCTCGAACCGGCTACGTTCGCCCAGACTCATCTCCGAGATGCGTTCGTCGAGTTCCTGCGCGATCTTGACCAGAACCTCCATCAGGAACGCAACCGAACTGCGGGTCGTCCCGATGTTCGTCATGAACAGCACCGTGTTCCGCGACGTCTTGTTGATCTGCACCCCATGCCGATCCATCAACTGTTCCCGCTTGAAGGTGTCGCCGTCGGAGCCGGTCCTGCCGACGAACACGGTGATTCGCGACGGGTCGAGCACGAATTCGTCCTGCTCCCACGCCGCCCACATGCTGCGCAGGCCCGACCGCAGTGGTTGCGCGATTCCCGAGGGCCGGAACTCCTCCGGGATGAGGTCCGATGTGCCCAGCCACATCATGTACTTGCTCAGCTGCGGGTTGTTGATGATCGCCATCCGCAGCAGCACCGCGTTCTCGATCTGTCGTTGCACCAGCTCCACGCCTTCCAGCGCGACCTGCCTGCGACCCAGGTCGAGCGACGCCAGAATCTGGTAATTCGGCGACGTCGACGTGTGCGCCATGTACGCCTCGTGGAACGACTCGGCCGCCTTCTGTTCGAAATCCTGGTCGAAGACATGGATCATCGAGCCCTGCCGCAGCGCCGTCAGCGTCTTGTGCGTGGACTGCGTGGCATAGACTCGGACGCGGGCCTTCGCCGGATCCGGGATCAGGCGGCGGTTCAGCAACTCGTCATCGGTCGGTGGGTGGTCGGCGTCGGCGGCCAGCTGCGCCTCGTACTGACGCACGTATTCCCTGTCGGCCAACTTGTCTCGCAGTGCCTTGGCCGCCGCCATCGCGGTGCGGGTGCGATACACCGGGTGGAACCGGGCGAACGCGAACCACGCCTCGTCCCACAGAAACACCAGGTCCGGCTTGATCGCGAGGCATTCCTCCATCACCCGTTGCACGTCGTAGACGATGCCGTCGAAGGTGCAGTTGGTCAGCGACATCATCTTGACGCGATCCAGTTTACCGGCGCGCCTGAGCGCCAACAGCTTCGACTTGATCTCCCGCAGCGGCACCGCGCCGTACATCGAGTATTCGTTGAGCGGGTATGCCTCCAGATAGATGACCTGCGCGCCGGCGAGCAGCATCCCGTAATGATGGGACTGATGGCAGTTGCGATCGAGCAACACGATATCGCCGGGCGCGACCAACGATTGGGTGACGATCTTGTTCGCCGTCGAGGTTCCGTTCGTCACGAAGTAGGTGTGCCGCGATCCGTAGATCTCGGCGGCCAGCTGCTGGGCGTCCCGCAACGGACCTGTGGGCTCGAGCAATGAATCAAGCCCCCCGCAGGTGGCCGACGTTTCCGCCATGAAGACGTCGAGTCCGTAGAAGTCGACCATGTCCTTGATCCAGTGCGAGGTGACGATCGACTTGCCCTGCGAGATCGGCAGCGCGTGGAACACGCCCATGGGCCGATGGCTGTACTGCTTGAGCGCGTTGAAGAACGGGGTGCGATACCGCGCCGCCACGCCCTCCAGGATGGACAAGTGGAGCTCGAGCGCGCCTTCGCGGACATGGAACACGCGGCGGAAATACGGGCCGAGGCGGCTCGCGATGTCCTCGACCGCGATCTCGGTCATCAAATAGAGGTCCAGTTCGGGACGCAGCCTCTCCAGCGAGGTGGCCAGGATCTGCGCGCGGTCGTCCGGAGACTTGCGATCTTCCAGCTCGCCGGAAATCTTGGCGTCGGCGAAGTCGGCCAGTGTCGACAGGTCGCGGGTCGACCGGTGGGAGAACCGCCGACGGATCACCACGGCCTGCAGATTGACGTTGAGCTGCGCGGCGATCAGTGCTTCGTCGCCGCTGGGCACCACCACGAGTTCGTAGACGAACTCGTCGTCGGGGCGCCGCGAGCTGCGCATTTCCTTGCGCAGCGCGCGTTCCTGAGCCTCGGTCATCGATTCAACGACCAAGACCTCGAAGTACAGGCGATCGTGTTGCGTCACATCCTGGTACTCGAGCTGGCGCGGGTCGACAGGGAACCCGTCTTGGTCGTCGAGACCGGCCTGGTCCACATCGCCGGCGCGGTAAGACTCGGTGGTCAGCGCATTGTTGATCCGGTTGACCGCGCGCGCGAACCTGTCATAGCTGCCCGCAGCGAACAGCCGCTGAATCCTGGCGAACTGCGCAGACCCCGGAAATGCCCAGTATGGTTCGAGGGGAGCCAACCGGATCAGCAGGTCCTGACAGATGTCGATGTAGCCCTCTTTGAGGGCCCCACCGGTGGTGGTCAGCTGCGCGAGTTGATCGGCGGCCTCCTCCAACCGGCACCAGGTATCTCCCCGCAACTGCCAGACACTGTTGTATGCACGCTGCTCGATAGCCATGATCGCCCCTTATCTGTGATGGGGACCCGCTGGGTCCCTGATGTGGGGATTTAGGCGCAACGCCGTGGTCCTGCTTACGTTTTGGACTGCGCAAGGTTCAAGACGACGACGGGTGCACGGCGTCGCGCATGTCCAGAGTATTCGCGGTCGGGCTCGATGACCAGAACAGGATCGCCGAGGACGTGGCGGTGCCGGTGGCGACCTCGCGGGGCCGCTCAGCGCACACGAGTGAGGTGCTGGTGTTCTGGGTGCGGCCAAGGCCGCCGCGGTGCGACGGTGTTCGCGCACGTGCCGTGGGCGCGCCCGGGCGCCAAGCAACCCGCCTGTTCGAGGACACCTGCGCGTGGCTGGCCGCGCACGCCCCGGTGAGCGTTCAGACGCTCCTGCCGCGGGTCGCCTGGCGCACAGTGGCGGCGAGGTGACACGGGTGGTCGCCGACGGTCGCGACACCAACGACCTGCTGTCGGGGCTGACCAGGATCGGCATCGCTAGGCATGGCCGCGTCCGAACCGGATCTCGTCACGTGTTGCCGGGCGGGTGGTCACCCCCTCGGTGCCAACGATCGGAACCCCGGTGGTCCGAACGAACCGGTCGTGCACCTCGTTCACATCGTCCCACTGCGTCACCGGCAGGTCGTAGAGCATGTCCAGCGCCGCGCGCGCGGCGGGGTCGTCGATGGTGGTGGCGTCCCACAGCACCTGCCCGCCGGAGACGGTGACCGTGGTTGTCAGGAAGGCGCAGCAGGCGTTCTCTCGTGCGGACAGGTCCCGAGCCTGTGCCTCGATCCCCGGATCGGCGCGCAACCGCCACCGCATCCCGCTGTCGGTGCGTTCCCGCGAGATGAACGCCGCCCCGAAAAGACGGGCGTAATCGTGCAGGCGCTGCTCGCCGGAGTCGGGGGCATCGGTCATGTCGCACACCACAGCAGGAACCGGCGTCGCGCTCGTCGCCCGGTCCTCGGTTGCCTCGGTCATCGGTCTGCTCCTCGGTATCGGTTCGTCCTTGACACCAGAACTGTAAACTCTGGTCCATGGTCCAGAGTCAAGAGAAGTGGCTGAAGATCGGTGCTGTCGCCGAGCGAGCGGGAGTCAGCGTCGACACAATTCGCTATTACGAGCGCCGGGGACTGCTCCATCCCGTCGAGCGGCTGCCGTCGGGCTATCGGCTCTTCTCCGAGTCCGCGGTCGCGACGATCGCGTTCGCTCGTCGGCTGCAACGCTTGGGTATGACCCTGGACGAAGTCGGCGACGCACTGAAAGCTCATGACCGCGGCGGCGCCACCTGCGAGTCCGAACGATGGCGGCTTGTCGCCGTCCTGGACCGCACCCGGGCCTGTCTCGCAGAACTCCTCGCCCTGCAGGAAAACATCGAAACCGCTCTCGCACGATGCGATGCCGGGCGCTGCGAGTTGCGAACCCAAGACCAGACCCCGACCGTGTTCGCCAGCTCACACGAATAGCCCGGGCCGCAGGACCTTTCTGCGGCAGGCGTAACGCCGACTGTGTTCGGCGGCTAGGCTAGGAGAGGCAGGTGATCCCGCCGGTTGGGCGTCGGCGTGTCGCGTCGGCGCGAAGTGAAGGTGTCGGTGAGCGGCGCGTGCTGCTCGGGCGGGAGCGCCTCGCCGGTTATGAGTTCGTTCCACCGCCGCCACCAGGTACGCAACTGGCACTCGTCCGTGCTCGAGCTCACGGCCTTGTTCATGCCGCGGGAGATGTCCGACCAGCCGAGCTCCTTGCGCGCCCCGTAGCCGACCTGGCAGCTCTCGAGTGCCTCCACGTCGTTGGGCGACGCCAAACCTCCAGGGCCCCAGAAGGTCAGGAAGTTGTCCAGGCGCTGCCTGCGCAGTTCGTCACCCTCCTCGGGCGGAGCGAGCTCCCACGCCGTGACCTCCATGTAATCCGGCGAGATCGGGTCGATCTTGCGGATGAGCACGCCCATCACCAAGTCGATCACAACCAGATTGGGGAAGATGACGAGGTTGCGGTTGCCCTGCATCCGGTCGACCCAGACGTCGCCGTAGCGTTCCCGGAACAGAGCGAAACGGGCCTCGCGTTCGACGGCGCCGGCTTCGGAGAGCGGGCGCCCGAACAGTCCTTCGGTGGTCGGCGCGCCGGCGATCACCGCATGTCCGTTGCCGAGGTCGATGGCGCGTGATTCACCGAGCGCGCTGGGATCGAGCTTGCCCCGGGCCGCGAGCACCATCTCGAAGTACCGCTGATGCGTCGAGACCGCATGGTACCCGTCGAAGCTGTTTTCCACCAACAGCTTCCAGTTCGCCTTCACCGAGTATTCGTGCGTGCCGTCGAGGACCTCCATGCCGAGTTCGGACTGGTCGCACACCAGGTCGAGGTACTCGGTGGCACCGGCGAGATAGGTTTCCAGGTCGACGATGTCAGGGTCGAAGCTGACAAACACAACACTGGACCCAGATCGAACGCGCCGACGAGTTCAACCGTGCCGTGACTGACCTCCTCGAGCTCGACGGCAGCTGACACGGTCACAGAACAGGGGTAGCTGGGCCGGCACGGATCAAACCGCGTCGTCGCCCGAATCATCCTCGTTCACAACGTTGGTCGGCGTCGACGAGAAGACTCCGGCTGCGCCTTGTGCACACATGCGGTTGATTGTATGGTCATACCGTTAGACCTATAACTTGGCAAGGATATTTTCGACAGGGGAACGGTGTCGCTGTGAGCAAAGAAATCGTCGACGAGCTTCCGGGTGCGAAACAGCTCGAGGAGAGCGGCGCCCTGATCGTGGGAGGAACCGCGGGAATCGGCCTCGCCATCGCTCGGCAACTGGCCGCGGCCGGCGTGCCCCGTATCGCAATTGTCGGGCGAAACGAACAGCGTGGCCTGCAGGCGAAGGCTGTGGTCGAGCAGTACGGCGCGAAGGTGACCTACCTCGAGGGCAACGCGATCGACGTTCGATCCGCTGCGTCGATCGCACACGAAGCCGAGAGCGTCTTGGGCGGAATCGATATCCTCGTGTGCTCGACCGCTGCCGACGTCCGACCGGAGTTGTTCACCAACATTGCGACTGGAGATATCGCGCGGATCTACACCCACCTGGCGCTCCCGTCGATGCACATGGCGAGTGAGGTCCTGCCCTTCATGCGCCGTCGTCGTCGTGGCGTGATCGTCAATGTCGCCTCGGACGCCGCCAAGACGGCAACGCCGGGGGAATCGGTCATCGGCGCTGCGAAGGCGGGCATCGTCATGTTCACCAGGACGATCGCCATCGAAGAGAAGCGCTACGGAATTCGCGCCAACGCGTTGACCCCGTCGCTGGTACGCGAAACCGCGTCCACCGAACGCATCACCAGTGACGGTTTCAGCGCCAAACTGTTCGCGAGCGCGGCGCGACAGGCGCACCTGGGCGTACCCGTCGCCGACGACATCGCCGCACTCGCGGTGTTCCTGTGCACCCCGGCCGCGGGCCGTCTCACCGGGCAGGCAATCAGTGTGAACGGCGGCATATCCGCTGCGTGAGCGGGTTCGAGTAGTCCAGGCCGTTCCCCGTTAGCCCAGTCCGCCCGTCGGACACGACGACGGCCACCGGCCTTCACCCGGCGCGATGAATTGACCGGCCCTGGTCGGGGCAAGTCGGGGTTGGGCGTTCCTACCGCATCGACCACTGCGGCGCACGCTTCTCCTGAAACGCCGCGACCCCCTCGCGGATGTCGTCGGTGGTGAACGCGAGGGCGAGTTGAGACTGCAGCGCGGTCAGGGCGTCGGCGAGGGACATGTCGCGAGTGTTATTGATCGCGTGCTTGCCCATCCGCATGAGCAGCGGCGATTTCGTCGCCAGCTTGCGGGCCCAGTCCGCCACGGCGGCGTCGAACTCGTCGGCGGGAAAGACCCGGTTCACGATGCCGAGGTCGAGGGCCTCGGCCGCAGTGATCGACTCCCCCATCATCATCAGTTCGTTGGCCTTGAGCCGTCCGACGTTGCGGTAGATCAGCGCCGAGATCATGAACGGGAACACGCCGACGTTGATCTCGGGGCAACCGAACCGCACGGACTCCTTCGCGAGGACGAAGTCGCACGCCAACGCCAACCCGAAGGAGCCTGCGAGCACGTCCCCGTTCGCCGCGCACACCACCGGTTTCCCGAGCCCGGCGATCAGCTGGTAGAGCCGCGGGAACCGTTCCAGCCCGGCGTATTTCGCGATGACGGGCACGTCGCTGGCGAACGCCTTGAGGTCACCGCCGGCGGAGAAGACGCGCTCGTGCGACGAGGTGAGCACGACGACGCGGACGTCGTCGTCGCAGCGGGCTTGCTCCAGCACGGCGAGCAGGTCGTCGAGCAGGTCGTCGGACAGCGCGTTGCGGGTCTCGGGCCGGTTCAGCGTGACGGTCGCGACGTGGTCGGCCACAGCGTAGAGCACGGGGTTCGACATGGAAGTCCTTTCAGGCGGCGAGGTGCTCGCCGATGGCGGCGCCGGTGCGGTCGAGTGCCTGCAGCCACGGTGCGTGCCCGGCTCCGGCGATGCGCACCAGCCGCGAGTCCGGGATCGACACGATGGACCGGGCGGCCGCGACGGGGCGCTGGAAGACGTCGTCGTCGCCCCACACCAGCAGGACGGGTTGGCGGATGCGGGCGAGCGCATCGGTGTCGAGTTGGACGCTCGGGCGCACCGACCACCGCACCAGCGCGTGGAAGAAGCCGGCGATGCTGGCGGCGTTGCCGGTGCGGGCGCCGATCAGTTTCAGGGTCGCAACGAGGGCAGGGTCGGCGTGCCGGAGCGCACCGGCACCGAGCGCGAGGTCGTTGTTGCGCTGGAACTGCCGGTCCGACATCGGAATCGACAGCACCCGCGGCCCCACCTTCGGCAGGGCGAGCACCCGCATCACCGGGACGGGTTTGACGCCTTCGAACGCGGCGCCGGGGGCACCGAGCAGGACCACGCGGCGCACCCGCGGCCCCAGGTCCAACGACGCGTACAGCGCGATCTGCGCGCCGAGGGAGTGCCCGACGACGTCGACCTCGGCGGCGTCGAGGCCGTCGAGCACCGAGCGCAGCACGGCGGCGACGTGCACCCGCAGGTCGAGCGACGGCGCGAGCAGGCACGGGTCGGACAGGCCGTGGCCGGGCCAGTCGAGGGCGACAACGTGCCGGTCACGCAGGAATCCCAGCAGCGGCGCCGCGAGGACGCTCGCGGAGGCTATGCCGTGCAACAGCAGGACCGTGGGCCGGTCGTTGGGGGCGCCGAACTCCATCACCCGGACCCGGACCGGGCCGGCGCCGCTGTCGACGGTAACCATCCTCTCCGTCCCGGTGACGCCGTAGGCGGCGTAGGCCTGCTGTTCACTGGACCGGATCCGCGCGTCGAGTTCCGCGGGTGAGGGTCGGGTCATCGCTGCACCCGCCGATCCGTCTGGCCAAGGGCGAGGACCTCGTCGAAGCCCTCACGCAGCGCCAGTTCGAGGGCGTCGGCGTCGGGGAAGCACTGCGGGTCGACGTTGAGCCCGAGGCAGCAGGTGTCGCCGTAGGTGATCATCGCGACCATGGCGGCCACGCCCGGGCGTGGGCCGAGCGGGTACATCGCGGTGACCTGCGCGCCGGCGAGCGAGACCGGGTCGGTGAGCCCGCGGATGTTGGAGATCTGCAGGTCCGAACTGGTGGTCATGCTCGCCGAGAGTTCGATGATCGCCGCGGTGGGCAGTCGGGTGAGCATCGGCGAGAGCTGGTCGAGGAACCCGATGGCCGGTTCTTCCTTGGCCTCGAGCACGAACTCGCGGATGGCGTGGATCCGCGCGACCGGGTCCTTCTCGGAGCCCGGGGCGGGCAGCCGGATCCCGGCGAAGCGGTTGCCGCCGAGGGGGTCGTTCTCGCGGCGCAGGCTCACCGGCATCGCGACGACGACATGCTCGGCGGCGGGCACGCCCACCCGTTCGTGGTAGCGGCGGATTCCGCCCAGGATGGCGGCGACGAAGGCGTCGTTGACCGATCCGCCCGCGGCGGCGCCGGCGGCCTTCAGCCCGCTCAGCGGGACGTCGAGGGTGTGCAGGCGGTGGCCCCAGCTGCGGTCGGACAGGATCGGCGAGTCCGCCGACGCGGGCGCGGCCAACATCCGGCCCAGCGACCGCAGGTACCGGGTGGCGCCACCGAGAGAGCCCCCGGGGTCGGCCAGGGTCCGCGCCGACACGCTGAGTCCAGTCCGGGCCACGCCGATCGCGCGTCCCGGCACCGACAGGGCCGCGCCGGCCAGCAACCCGAGCGAGGAGGCACTGCGCCGCTCGCTCGTCGCGGGGACCGCTCCGTCGTCGCCGGCGTGCGCGAGGCGCAGCAGCTGGACCAGGCCCATCCCGTCGGTGAGGCTGTGGTGGAAGCGGAACGCCACCGCGGCGGCGCGGCCACCGTCGAGGCCGGTGATCAGGATCATCTCCCACGGCGGGCGGGTCCGATCGATCAGCTCGTCCCATTCCCGGTCGCACAACTCGAGCAGCTGTTGGCGGGTGCCCGGATGCGGCAACCGCACGTGTCGCAGGTGCTCCTCGACCGCGAAATCCGGATCCGGCGACCACACCGGCTGGACCACCGGCACCGGGGGTTCCACGACCCTGTCGCGCAGCCGGGGAATGCGCGCCGTCGTGTGCTCGACGGCGTTCACGAAGCGGGTCCAGTCCGGCTCACTGTCGAGGATCTCGAGCAGGATGCCGGTCGAGCGGGTGCGGTGATCCTGCTCCGCGCGCCACATCAGCCCCTCCCACGCCGACATGCTCGCGGGCCCGCCCCACTGTGCCGCCTCGTCTGCCGCGTCTTCCATTTTTGGTCTCCTAGAAGTATGGTTAGACCAAATACTAACCACATCCGATCCGTTGCGGAAGACCCCGCCCGATCGACCGAGCACGAAAGTGATGCGCGCATGACGCTCGACGCAGAGTTGGAGGCGATCCGCCTCGCACCCCAGGGACCGACGGTGGGGGCCTTCTTCGACTTCGACGGCACCCTGATCGACGGCTACTCGGCGGAGGCGTTGTACTCGCACCGGCTGCGCAACTTCGAGGTCGGGCTGCCCGAACTCGCGGCGACCGTCAAGTCGGCGGTGGGGCCGACGCTGACCGAGGAGCAGTTCGGCGACCTGGTCACCCGCGGCATCGGCGGCTGGACCGGACGACCCGTCGACGACGTCGAGGAGCTCGGCCAGCGCCTGTTCGTGCAGGGCATCGCGGGATCGCTGTTCCACGAGGCGTGGCGCCTCGTCAAGGCGCATCAGCGACGCGGGCACACGGTCGTCATCGCGACCTCGGCGACCCGCATGCAGGTCGCTCCGCTGGCCCGCGAGATGGGCGTGGAGCAACTGGTGTGCACCGAACTCGAGGAGCGCGGCGGCCTGCTCACCGGGCGGGTCGCCGGCCGGCCGCCGTGGGGCGCGGGCAAGGCCGCCCGGGTCCGCGAGGTCGCCGCCGACGCCGGCGTCGACCTCGACCGCTCGTTCGGCTACGCCAACGGCAACGAGGACGTGGCGTTCCTCGAGACCGTCGGCAACCCGCGCGCGGTGAACCCGCAGGACCGCCTCGCCGAGCACGCCAAGTCCCGGAACTGGCCGGTACTGCGGCTGCGACGCGGACCCGGCCGGCTGGACCCGATGCCCGCGCTGCGGACCGCCGCGATGTACGGCGCGCTGGCCGGATCCAGCCTCGCCGGCGTCGCGGTCGGCATGCTCACCGGCCGCCGTCGGCGCGGGATCGATTTCGCAACCACCATGTTCGCCCACGTCGGGTCGGCGCTGGGGGATGTCGACATCGAGGTCACCGGCGAGCACAACGCCTGGGCGCAGCGGCCCGCGGTGTTCCTGCTCAACCACCAGAGTTCGCTGATCGACCTGCTGGTCATGACGTGGCTGCTGCGCGGCGGATTCACCGCGGTTGCGAAACGCGAACTCGCCGACGTGCCGGTGGTCGGCACCATACTGTCGGCGGCCGAATTCGCCTTCGTCGACCGCGCCGACAGCGATCGCGCCCGCGACGCGCTCGAGGAGGCGAAACAGCGCCTGGCCGACGGGGTCTCGATCGTCATCTCCCCGGAGGGCACCCGCTCGCTCACCCCACGCGTCGGCGAGTTCAAGAAGGGCGCCTTCCACCTCGCCATGCAGGCGCAGGTGCCGATCGTGCCCGTCGTCATCCGCAACGCCGGTGAACTCATGTGGCGCAACGCCAAGACGGCACGGACGGGCACTGTCGAGGTGGTCGTGCACGAGCCGATCCCGACCGTCGGCTGGACCAAGGCCGACCTCGACCGCACGGTCTCCGACGTGCACGACCTCTACGTCGACACGCTCGAGCAGTGGCCGACTTCGGTGGCGGCGACGCGATGACGCTCCCGAACCGTGTGCTCGGCCGCGTCCGCCGACTCACCTCCCGCCCCGGGGATCCACCGGTCGTCGAGGCAGTGCTCGGCAGCGACGACTTTGTTTCGGAGGCAACCGAACTCGCCCGCGACATCGGTGTTCCGGTCACCGATGTGGTCGCCGAGGTCCGCCAGCACCTGCTGGAGATGTCGGCGACGCACAGCGACACCGTGCTCTACCACTGGGGCAAGCTCGGTCAGTGGATGCTGCGGGGTTACGACCGTCTCGTCGACGAGGAGGCCATCGCGAACCTGCGCGCCCTCGACCGGGAACATTCGCTGGTCTTCCTCATCTCGCACCGCTCGTACCTCGACGAATGGGCGTTCCCCAGCGCGCTCACCGAACTCGGCGTGCATCCGCCGTTCGGGTTCGCCGGCGCGAACCTCAACTTCTTCCCGCTCGGCACCCTCGCACGGCGCACCGGCATGGTGCACATCCGGCGCACCACCGGCGACGTGCCCGTCTACAAGTTCGCGCTGCGCCGGTTCATGCGGCAGATGGTCGCGGACCGCTCGAACATGATCTGGTCGATCGAGGGCGGCCGCTCCCGCACGGGCAAGCTGCGTCCACCGCGGCTGGGTCTGCTGCGTTACGTCGCCGACGCCGTCGAGGAACAGCCCGGATCCGATGCGCTGCTGGTGCCGGTCTCGCTGCTCTACGACCAGTTGCCGACGCACGAGGTCGAGAAGATGACCGCCGAGGCGCGCGGGCTGGGCAAGACACCCGAGGACCTATCGTGGTTCCTCAACTACGCGCGCGGGCTGCACCAGCGGCTCGGCCGAATCTACGTCGACATCGGCGAACCCATCGATCTCGCCTCCCGGATGCGTGAACTACGGGCCGAGTCCTCCGACGCGACCGCGGTGGAACGGGTCGCCGTGCAGGTGTCGCACCACATCAACACCGCCACGCCGGTCACCCCGACCGCCGCGGTCTGCATCGCGCTGCTCGCCGCCGATCGCGCGCTGACCCTCGACGAGGTCATCGCGACCGTCGCGCCGCTGGCCGGGTATCTCGCTGCCCGCAACTGGCCCACCGCCGGCGCGGCGAACCTCACCGACCGCGCCACCGTCCGACGTGCCCTGCAGGACCTGGAACGGTCCGGCGTACTCACCAGCTACCACGGCGACACGACCGTGTGGTGGATCGAGCCGACACAGCACCTCGTCGCCGCGGTCTACCGCAACAGCGCCATCCACGCCCTGGTCGAACGCGCGATCCTCGAGGTCGCTTTGGAGACCGCCACCGAGGACTCGCCGTTCACGGCGCTCGATCACGCGCTGCGGCTGCGGGACCTGCTGAAGTTCGAGTTCTTCTTCGCCGGCCGCGACCACTTCGCCGGTGCGCTGCAGAACGAACTCGACCTGCTCGCCGTTGACGACCACCAGCGCCTGGACGCCCTCGACTCCGACAGCGCCCGAACCTGTCTCGAGCACGCGGACATCCTTTTCGCACCGCTGGTGCTGCGCCCGTTCGTCGACGCCTACGCCGTCGTCGCGCAGGAACTCGCCGACCTCGCCGACACCCCTGAGGTGGACGAGAACTGGTTCATCGAACGGTGTCTCGTCCGGTCGCGGCAGTGGGCACTGCAACGCAAGAACGCCAGCGAGGAATCGACGTCGGCCGAGATGTTCCACACCGCGATCCGCCTCGCCCGCCACCTCGGGTTGCTCGACAACTCGCAGGGAAACCTTGCCGAACGGCGGGGCGCGTTCCTCGGCGAGATCCAGGCGATCCGGGAGCATATCGGGCGGCTCGCGGTACACGACGCGGTCGCACCGCGGGTGGCTGCTCTCCGGGAGTCATGATCGTCGGGGCGTGCTCTCCATCGCCGAGAGGGTAACCAGTGTCGGTTTCCGAGCCGGATTCCGACAATGGTTGCCCTCTCGGCACTTCGCGGAACGCCCGACGGCGCGCGGCTGCGAGTCGGGCAGCCGAATCGAACCACGATTCAGCAACACATTCAGTTGCCCCAAGCCTGTCTGAAAGGTACGCTGATATAAATGGTCAGTCCTAATGACCGCAGCACGGGCTCGAGAACTCGATTGGGAAGGACACCGAAGTCTGATGGCCGAATTCTCCGATATCACCTACGAGGTGGACAACGGACTGGCTTGGATCACCATCAACCGACCGGAGCGCTACAACGCGTTTCGCGCGCAGACCGTGGACGAGTTGGTGTTGGCGTTCAAGCGCGCCTGGGCGAGCAGCGACGTCGGGGTCATCGCACTGACCGGTGCCGGCGACAAGGCGTTCTGCGCCGGCGGTGATCAGAAGCAGCGCATGGAGACCGGAGACTACGGTCCGTCGGCGAGTGGGCTGTTCGAGGTCGAGGCGCTGCACCGGGTCATCCGCGACGCGCCGAAGCCGGTCATCGCGGCCGTCAACGGCCTCGCCATCGGCGGCGGCCACGTCCTGCACGTGCTCTGCGACCTGACCATCGCCGCCGACACCGCGCAGTTCGGCCAGAACGGTCCCCGGGTCGGCTCGTTCGACGCGGGGCTCGGATCGGGTTACCTAGCCCGCGTGGTCGGCGAGAAGCGCGCCCGCGAGATCTGGTTCATGCTGCGCCGACTGTCCGCGCAGGAGGCGATGGAGTGGGGCCTGGTCAACAAGGTGGTTCCCGCCGCGGACCTGCGTGACGAGGTCCGCGCCTGGGCCGATCAGATGCTCGACTTCTCCCCGACAGCGCTCAAGGTGCTCAAGCAGTCGATGAACACCGACACCGAGCACTTCGTCAGCATCGGCACGATGGCGTACTCGACGCTGGAGATCTTCGGCGAGACGCCCGAGGCGCGCGAGGGCATCACCGCCTTCAACGAGAAGCGCAAGCCCGATTTCAGCGCGTACCGGGGCAAGTGATGCGGTTCTCGACCGAGCAAACCGAGTTCGCGGCAGCGCTTCGTGACTATTGCCGCCGCGAACTCGCCACCGTGGCGCAGCGCGACGCGGTCACCGAGGGCGGCACGCTGTCCAACAGCCCGCAGGTGCTGGCCGCGATGGCGCAGAACGGCTGGCTGGGCGTGTCGTTGCCGGAGGAATACGGCGGTGGCGGCGCGGGATTCGTCGACGAGTGCATATTCCTCGAGGAGTCCTCGCGCGGCCTCGCTCCGATCACCGGTTACTCCACCGGCCTGACGGCGGCGCAGACCTACCTGCGCTGGGGCACCGACGACCAGAAGAAGACGATCGTCACCAACCTCGTCCACGGACGGCTCGAGGCGATCGCGTTGAGCGAGCCCGGTGCCGGATCGGACCTGGCGGGGCTGCGGGTCAGCGCGCGCCTCGACGGCGACCGGTACCTGATCAACGGGCAGAAGACATGGATCTCGGCGGCGCACGTCGCCGAGCACATTCTCGTACTGGCGCGTGAGGACTCCTCGGGCACCAAGCATCAGGGCCTCACCCTGCTCATGGTCCCGACGAACTCGCCGGGACTGACGATCCGCGGGATCGAGACCATGGAAGCGCACACGTGCAACGACGTGTTCTTCACCGACGTCGAGGTCCCGGCGTCCGCCGTCGTCGGAACGCCCCGCGACGCGTGGAAGCAACTGATGCGCGGGCTCAGCATCGAGCGGCTGATCATCGCCGCGATGAGCGTGGGGTCGGCGCAACGCGCGCTCGACGACGTCATCGAGTATTCGCGCGGTCGTGAGCAGTTCGGTCGACCGATCTCCAGCTTCCAGGCGCTTCGCCACCGCATGGCCGACCTGGCCACCGACATCGAAATGGCACGGGTGTTCCTCTACGACGTCGCCGACAAGATCGACGCCGGACTCGAGGACCACCTGTCCCGGGAGAGCGCGATGGCGAAGATGCGTTGCACCGAGGTCGCGAAGAACACCGCGCTCGAGGCAATGCAGATGATGGGCGGCTACGGCTACGCCCGCGAGTACGGCATGGAGGGCCAGGTCCGCAAGGTGCTCGCACCCCCGATCTACGGCGGAACCAACGAGATTCAGCGCGAGATCATCTCGAAGAGCCTGGGTCTGTAAACCGCCGATACGATCGACACCACGACAGCTTCGACAGACAAGAGGTTCACGATGGCCGGACACGTCGCCGACGTCTTCACCCCGACACTCCTGCGCGGCAAGCGCATTCTGATCACCGGCGGCGGCACCGGCCTCGGCCGTGGCGTCGCTCGGCACCTCGTCGAGCACGGCGCGGAGGTCCACCTGTGGGGCCGCCGCGAGGCCGTGCTCGCCGAGGCGGCCGAGGAAGCCTCGGCGAGCCGACCCGGGTCGGTGCATTACCACACCGTCGACGTGCGCGACTACGACAACGTCGACGAGACCATGGGCAGGATCTGGGAGGCGCACGGCCCG
>DATDBL010000217.1:0-10700 GCA_036524855.1 Aldersonia sp.
GGCAGGCCCCGGTGGCCGTGCTGCTTGCGCTGACCGTGGCCATGGCCCTGGTCGCCCACTGCGTGCGCCACTTCGCCGGCCTGAACGGTGACGTCCTCGGCGCCGCGGTCGAGGTGACCGTCACGGTGTGCGCGGTGGGCACGTCGTGCCTGTGAGACGCTGCGGTCGCGCGACGCCCGGCCCGATAGCGCTACTGAGGGGTCCCCTCGCCGTCGATTTCGCTCCTGTGGGTGCCCCTGAGTCGGCCGGCGTCGCTACTGAGGGTGCCCCTGACGTCGGCCGCGAGCGCCGTTCCGCGGCGATTCGACCCCACGCCGTCGTCAACCGCAACGCCCGCGCCGTCACCGAGCGCCGCATCTACTGCCGACCCGCCCCGCCGCGATGGCCTACCTCGCCGCGAAGCTCGGGGCCGCCTGAGCGACCCAGCCCGGGCCGCCGGGGCGGATCGACACAGGCCATTTAGGCTGGCAGTCATGGCCACCGACGACCGCCTCTACTTCCGTCAACTGCTCGCCGGGCAGGATTTCGCCGTCGGCGACATGATCGCCACGCAGATGCGCAACTTCGCCTACCTCATCGGCGACCGGGAGACGGGGGACGCGATGGTGGTCGACCCCGCCTACGCGGCCAACGACCTCGTCGACGCGCTCGAGGCCGACGGTATGCGGCTGTCGGGAGTGCTCGTCACCCACCACCATCCCGACCACGTCGGCGGCACCATGATGGGCTTCACCCTCGAGGGCCTCGCCGCGCTGCTCGACCGAACCCAGGTCCCGGTCCACGTCAACAAGGCCGAGCTGCCGTGGGTGTCGCGGGTCACCGGGATCGCGGAGTCCGAACTCGTCGGACACGAGCACCGCGACAAGGTCAGCATCGGCGACGTCGAGATCGAGTTGCTGCACACCCCCGGCCACACCCCGGGCAGCCAGTGCTTCCTGCTCGGCGGCCGCCTCGTCGCCGGGGACACGCTGTTCCTCGAGGGTTGCGGCCGCACAGACTTCCCCGGCGGCGACGCCGACGAGATGTACCGCAGCCTGCAGCAACTCGCGAAACTCGACGGCGACCCGACGGTGTACCCCGGCCACTGGTACTCCGCCGAGCCGAGCGCCGCCCTGTCGGAGGTCCGCCGCACGAACTACGTCTACCGTGCCCGCGATCTCGAACAGTGGCGCATGCTCATGGGCGCGTGAGCCGCAACATAAACCTCATTCGTCACTCCCCGGCGTGGGCGCCGAAACCTGTCGGTGCGCACCGCTAGCCTCGCCGTCAAGATCGCGGATCCCCGAGGAGGAACCGATGACCGCAGCACCGACACAAGCGGCGAGCGACGGCGAACCATCCGCCTCCGAACTTGCGGCCTACCTGCCGCTGCTCGCCCGCCTACGGAACGGCCGACCACCCGCAGCCGATTGGTCGAACATCGTGGACGCGGCAGCCCTGGTCAGCGCCCGACCCGGCTTCGACACCCTGCTGGCCGCGCGCCAACTCCGCTTCGAACCCTTCGACTACCAGATCCGTGCGGCACAGACCGTGCTGCGCCGCATGCGCGGGCGGGGCATCCTCGCCGACGAGGTCGGGCTGGGCAAGACGATCGAAGCCGGGCTGGTCCTGTCCGAGCTCCGCCTTCGCGGGCTCGCCGAGCGCACGCTCGTCGTCACGCCTGCGGGGATCGTCGGCCAATGGTGCGACGAACTCGAGCGTAAATTCGGCCTGCCGACCGAGGTTGCCCGTCCCGGACGCGACCTCGGCGCCGACCGAAAGGTGACGATCGCTTCGCTGGCGGCTGCACGCCGAGCACCGATGCTCCCGACCTTGACCGAACACGAGTGGGACCTCGTCATCTTCGACGAGGCGCACCGGCTGCGGAACCCACGCAGCGCCTCGGGCAGACTCGCCCGCGAGATCCGCACGCGGTACCTGCTGATGCTCACCGCGACCCCCGTCGAGAACCGCCTCTCCGACCTGTACCAGCTGGTGAGCCTGGTCGCACCCGGCCTGCTGGGCACGCCGACGCAGTTCCGCTCCCGGCACGGCGGCTCCACCGACGCCGCCGCACGCCACGTCGACGAGTTACGCACCAAGACCCGCGAGGTGATGGTCCGCCACCGCCGCAGCGAGGTCACGGTGCTGCTCCCCCACCGCATTGCCGAGACGGTACTGGTGCCACCCGAACCCGACGAGGCGGAGCTCTACGCCGACATCGTCGACTCCGTCCGCCGCGACGCCGCCACCTCGCCGTCGGGCAGGCTCGCCCTGCGCGGGCTCGTGCGACTGGCCGGCTCGAGTCCCGCGGCGGCCGCCGCCACATTGGACAAACTCGGCCACGCCGACCTTGCCGAGCGCGCCCGCTGGATCTCCGCTCCGGCGAAGACCCGCGCGCTCGTCGACACGCTCGCGCGGCACGTCGCCCGCGGCGAGAAGGTATTGGTGTTCACCGGCTTCCGCGCGACACTGGCGTCGCTCGCCGACGCGGTCCGTGCCGTGGGTCTCGACGCCGCCGTCTACCACGGCAGCATGGCGCGCACCGACAAGGACGCCGCGGTCGCCCGGTTCGCCGGCGACACCCCGATCCTGCTGTCCACCGAATCGGCCGGCGAGGGCCGCAACCTCCAGTTCTGCCACGTCCTGGTGAACTACGACCTGCCGTGGAACCCGATGCAGATCGAACAACGCGTGGGTCGCCTGCACCGGGTCGGCCAGGAGCACGATGTCACGCTGATCAACCTGGTCGGCCGCGACACCATTGAGCAACGAATCATGAGCGTGCTCGAGGCCAAGATCAACCTGTTCGAGTTGGTCGTCGGCGAACTCGACATGATCCTCGGTCGCATCGACGACGACTTCGATTTCGAGACCGCCATTTTCGACGCCCTGATCGAGGCCGACGACGACACCGAATTCGGTCGCCGCCTCGACACCCTCGGCGACGCGCTGGCGGCCGCGCGAACCGGCTATCTCACCAACCGCACCGAGGTCGACGACCTGATCGGGGGCATCGAATGACCGTCACCGACGCCGGACTCTCGTTCTGGCTGCGCTACGTCGACGCCACCGGCGGACTCGTCGAGGAGAACGGCGACACCACGCTCGTGGTGCTGCCCGACGACCTGCAGCGCCAACTCGACCTCCCCGAGGAACTCCAGGTGACGGCCGATCCGGACGTGGCCCGCGACGACGGCGTGACGTTCCTCGGCGCCGGCCACCCGGCGTTGAGCCGCTCGGCCGACGAGGTGCTCGCGATCGGCGACGTGGCCGCCAACACGATCGTCATACCGGCCACCCTGCCCCCGAGCGTCGACCACCTGCAGGACGCCGCCCGCAACCAGTTCACCGTCGAGCACGGCCGTATCGACGCCACCGGCAGCGTCACGCGGGGCATCCGCCCGATCCTGCGGGTCGGCGCAATCGTCGACTACACCCTCTCGGCCGACGACCGCTACCAAGAGGTCGCCGAGTGCTGGATGGACGCGGCGTCGCTGCGGCCGATCTCGACCTCAATGGCGGAGCGCCTCGCCCGCTGCGACCTGCGTCCCACCGAGGCGCGCGTGGGCGACCTGATCCCCGTGGTCACCGCTTCGGACCGGTACCTCGATGACGCGGCGACCCGCCGACGCACCGCGTTGGGCAGCGACGTCGACAAGGCGCTGACCGCCGAACTGGAGCGGGTGGAGACCTACTACCGCGACCAGCTGGCCCAGATCGCCCGCCGGGCGAACGCCGCACCACCGGACCGCCGCGAGTTGTACGACGCGCGCGCCGAAAGCACACGCGGCGAACACGTCCGCCGACTCGCCGAGACCCGCGAGAAATACCGGGCCAGCCACACCATCCGACCGTTCCGGCTGCATCTGATCGAGGTCCCGGTCTGGCGGGTGCCGGTGGACGTTCGCCGCGGTGAGCGCCGCTACCCGCTGACGCTCGACTACCTGATGCCGGTCGGCGCGTTCGCCGGCGTGCCCTGCCCGACCTGCAGCTCGGACAAGACGCTGGTCGCGACGAAGTCGACGCTCGGCTGCACGTCCTGTCAGGTGCGGGCGGTGACAACGGCACCCGAGTCGGCTCCGGCACCGCCCAGGACGCCGAAACCCACGCGGCCCAAACCCGAGCGGCCGAAACCCGAGCGGCCGCAGTCACCGGCACCAGAACCACCCGCAGCGAAACGCCGGCGGCCCACACCACCGAGACAGCCGAGCCCGTCGAAGATCGGCCGGGCCGGCGAAAAGCTCGTCGACAGACTCTGGAAGGGCGTCGCGGCCGACGACGATCGTCTCGCCGACCTGTGCGCCGACGGCTCACCGGCCGCGGCCGCGGTGCGACTGTTCGGCGCCCGCGGACTGGGCTACGTGATCGGTCTGCCCGAGGACGACCGGCCATCCTCCGCCGACTTCCATACGTTTCCGGGCGAACCGACGCGACCACACCACTGCGCCGGCATCCTCGAAACCGCCCGCGGATGGCGGTTGCCGTTCGCGCTGCGTTGGGCTGGGAGCGGACCGGCCGAGTTGGTCGAGGAGATCCTCCCTTACGCCCGGCCGGTTCCCCGTGGGCAACTGTTCCCGGCGCCGGGCGGCCCGGGAGAAGCGGGCCTGCACCGCCCGCCCGAGCCGCGGGCCCCGCTCGGGCCGGTCAGCGAAACGCTGTGGCTACGGACCCTTCCCGAATACGGGCTGCCGGTCACGCTGCGCTGCCTCGCCGCACTGTGGCGACTGTTCGACGAGTCCATGCTCGTCTCGGCCCACGGCCCGACGGCGATTGCGGCCGGGCTGGAACGGATGATCTGCGTGCGGGCAGGCATCGGCCGCGGCCACTACGCGGAGGTCGCCGCCGCGTTCCGGGTCACCGAGCGGGTGCTGCGCCGGGTCAACACCGATCTGCAGGCGCGGCTGCAGCTCGGGCCGGAGACCCTGTGGTGAACGGTGCCTCGTGGAGACTCAGTGCGTCAGTACGAGTTTCAGCGCAACCACCATGATCGCCGCGACGCCCAGCACCACCGCGCCCCACATCGTGGCGGCGTTCGGCCGCTCGCCGCGCAGCCGACCGATCACAAACACGATGCCGCCGATCCGGAGCAGTATCGCGATCTCGGCCAGCACCTGCGCGGTGCGTGGCTCCAGCCACCCGATCCACCCGCACGCCAGGATGATGCTGGGCAGCACCGCCGAACTGAGAATCGGCACCGAGTTGCGCAGTTCGGCCCATCGCTCGGCGGCGGTCAGCGCCGTGCCCTGGCGGACGCTTTCCCCGACCGCCTCCGCGAACGAGTGCGCCACGAACGTCGACAGCGCCGTGACGACCACGACCACGACGCCGAGCGACTTGTCGGCAACCGGAATCGGCACCAGCGCGGCAAGAACCAGGATGTTGCCGTAGATGTAGGCGCTGATCCGGCTGGCGGCATCGTGGCGGCTCACCGGCGTGCCGCGGACTAACCGGGCGAACACGGGGCCATGCAGCCAGGACTCGGAGTCGGAGGTCACCGCGCTACCGTAGCGTCGTCATCCACCCGTGGGTGTCGGCGAACGTGCCGCGCTGGATCCCGGTGAGCGTGTCGCGCAGCGCCATCGTCACCGCCCCCGGCCCGCCATCGGCGACGGTGAACTCGCCGTCGGCGAACTTGACCCGACCGACCGGCGTGATGACCGCGGCCGTGCCGCACGCGAAGACCTCGCTGATCTCGCCCGACTCGGCCTTCTTCTGCCATTCGTCGGTGCCGATCTTGCGCTCCTCCACCGGGATTCCGGCGTCGGCGGCCAGCGTCAGTAGCGAATCGCGGGTGATGCCGGGCAGCAGCGACCCGGTCAGAGCGGGCGTGACCAGCCTCGCCTGCGAGCCCTTTCCGAACACGAAGTACAGGTTCATGCCGCCCATCTCCTCGACGTAGCGGTGTTCGATCGCGTCGAGCCATACCACCTGGTCACAGCCCTGAGAGGCGGCCTGTGCCTGCGCGACCAGCGAGGCGGCGTAGTTGCCCGCGAACTTCGCATCGCCGGTTCCGCCCGGGGCGGCCCGCACGTACTCGGTGGACAGCCACACGCTCACCGGCTTCACCCCGCCGGGGAAGTAGGCCCCCGCGGGCGAGGCGATCAACAGGAACGTGTACGCGCTCGACGGCCGCACACCCAGACCGACCTCGGTGGCGAACATGAAGGGCCGCAGGTACAGCGACTCCTCGCCACCCGCTGCGGGCACCCACTCGTGATCGACGTCGAGCAACTCGCGGATCGACTGTTCGAACAGTTCCACCGGCAACTCCGGCATCGCGATCCGCCGTGCCGATCGCTGCATGCGCAGCGCGTTCTCCCGCATTCGGAAGCCGGCGATCGAGCCGTCCGCCTGCCGGTATGCCTTGAGCCCCTCGAAGATCGCCTGGCCGTAGTGCAGGACCATCGCCGCCGGGTCCAACGAGATCGGCCCGTACGGCTGCACGGTCGGCGCGGTCCACGCACCGTCGGCGTATTCGATCGCGACCATGTGATCGGTGAAATGTTTGCCGAAGCCCGGATTCGCCAATACCGCGTCGCGGGCCTGCGGCGCGGCCGGCGACGGGTGTGGAACGCGAGCGAATCGGGCGGCATTCGTCATGCCGCAATTCTATCCGGCCACAACGACTACTTCGTTTTCACCTGCACGAACGGCGGCTTCACCACCTCGCAGCGGAGCCGCCGGCCCCGCACGTCCACCTCGAACTCGTCGCCGGAGGCGAAGTCGGCCTCCTCGTCGACGAACGCCAGCGCGATGCCGACCTTCAGCGTCGGCGAGAATGTCCCCGACGTCGTGATGCCGACGGGCTGACCGTCGAGCAACACCTGCAACCCTGCCCGCAGCACCCCACGGTCGAGCGCACGCAACCCCCAGAGCGTGCGCTTGCTGCCCAGCGACTTCTCCCGCTCCAGCGCGGCCTTGCCCCAGAATTCCTGCTTGCGCCAGCCCACGGCCCACCCGCAGCGCGCCTGCAACGGCGTGATATCCAGCGACAGTTCGTGCCCGTGCAGCGGATAGCCCATCTCGGTGCGCAACGTGTCGCGCGCCCCGAGCCCCGCCGGTTGCCCGTCGGCACTGCGCACCGCGTCCAGCAGCGCGCGGAACAATGCCTCGGCATCCGCCCAGCGCGGCAGCGCCTCGAACCCGTGTTCGCCGGTGTACCCCGTGCGGCACACGCGCACCGGCACCCCCCGCCAGTCCGCGTCGGTGAACGCCATGTAGTCGAGTTCGCTCGGCAACCCGACCGCCTCCAGTACCTGCGCCGACCCGGGTCCCTGCACCGCGAACACCGCGAACTCCCGGTGCCGATCGCCCACCTCCAGTCCCTCGGGCGCTGCGGCCCCCAACTGCGCTACCACCGTCGCGGTGTTCGCCGCGTTCGGCACCAGGAAGATCTCGTCGTCGGATACGTAGTAGGCGATCAGGTCGTCGACGACGCCGCCGTCGACCGTGCAGCACAGGGTGTACTGCGCCTTCCCGGGCCCGATCCGGCCCAGGTCGTTCGTCAGGGCCGAGTTCACGAACTCCGCCGCCCCCGGCCCGGTCACCGTCGCCTTGCCGAGATGGCTGACGTCGAACAGCCCCACGGTCGTGCGCACGGCGGTGTGCTCGGCGACGGTACCGGCGTAGGACACCGGCATCGACCAGCCGCCGAAGGGCGCGAACGTCGCACCGAGTTCGGCGTGCACCGCCGGGATGGGTCCGTCCATCAAATCGCCGTCGCTCATGAGCACAGAGCCTAGGGTGAGAGGAGGATAAGGTTGCGACACAACCCACAACAGAGGTGACAGGTGTGAGTGACTGGGTGAACCGAATCCGCGACGAGGGCAAGAAACTCGAGCGCAGACTCGAGGTCGCGATCGCCGAGGCCGAGCAGCATCTCTCCGCCGCCGAGGGCGTGGACACCGTCGACCTCGACGCTGCCGAGGATGGGAACGACGGTGAACGAGTTGTCGAGGAGGCCGAGACCCCTCCTCCGGAGACGGAAACCACCCCGCCAGAGGCGGAGGGCAGCGGGAGCACGACGACCCCGAACGCCTAATCTCGGTCCGTGACCACCTCCGGACCCGACCTCTCGCTGTCCACCACGCTCGCCGCCGACGTCGACGTTCTCATCCTCGGCCTCACCACCTCCGACGACGGCCCGCCTGCGGTGGTGGGTGCGGATCTGCTGCCCGCCGGCGTCGCCGATACGCTCGCAACCCAACTCGTGGCCGTCGGGGCAAAGGGCAAGCCCGAGGAACTCACCCGCATTCCCGCACCCGAAGGCCTGTCGGTGCGCAGCGTGCTCGCGGTCGGCCTCGGCGCGCCCGACAAAGTCGACGCCGAACAGGTCCGCAAGTCCGCCGGCGCCGCGAGCCGGTCGCTGCGCGGCGCGGACGTCGCCGCCTCGACGCTCGCCGCCGCCGATCTCGCCGGCGCCGCCGAGGGCAGCTACCTCGGCGCCTACCTCTTCGCCGAATACAAGTCGGAGAAGTCGGCACCGAAGCCGGGCGACCTGCCACCGCGCGCGATCGTCCTGCTGGTCGACGAGGTCACCGACGATGCGGCCGCCACCCTGCGCCGGTCGCTCGCGGTCGCCGAGGCCGTTGCGACCGCGCGCACCTTCGTCAACACTCCACCGAGCCACCTCTACCCCGCCGAGTTCGCCGACCGTGCCGCAGCACTCGGCACCGCCGCCGGACTGAGCGTCGAGGTCCTCGACGACGACGCGCTCGAGGCGGGCGGCTACGGCGGCATCGTCGGAGTCGGCAAGGGCTCGTCCCGCCCGCCGCGACTGGTACTGCTGTCCCACTCCTGCGGGGTCGACGGCGCGCCGAAGGTCGCCCTCGTCGGCAAGGGTGTCACGTTCGACACCGGCGGCATCTCGATCAAGCCCGCCGCGAGCATGGAGAACATGACCTCCGACATGAGTGGCGCGGCCGCCGTGATCGCGACGGTCGTGCTCGCGGCGAAACTGCGCCTGTCGGTGGACGTCACCGCCTACGTCCCGATGGCGGAGAACATGCCCTCGGCCACGGCGCAGCGCCCCGGCGACGTGCTCACCCAGTACGGCGGCATCACCGTCGAGGTGATCAACACCGACGCCGAGGGTCGCCTGATCCTCGCCGACGCGATCGTGCGCGCCTGCGAGGACGAACCCGACTACCTGATCGAGACCTCGACGCTGACCGGCGCACAACTGATCGCGCTCGGCAACCGCACCCCGGGCGTCATGGGTTCCGACGAGTTCCGCGACCGGGTGGCCCGCATCTCGCAGCAGGTCGGCGAGAACGGGTGGGCCATGCCGTTCCCGGCGGAGCTACGCAAGGACCTCGACTCCAAGGTCGCCGACCTCGCCAACGTCACCAACCAGCGTTTCGGCGGCATGCTCGTGGCGGGCATCTATCTCAAGGAGTTCGTCGCCGACGGCGTGCAATGGGCGCACATCGACGTCGCCGGGCCCGCCTACAACACGAGCGGTCCGTGGGGCTACACCCCGAAGGGCGGCACGGGCGTGCCGGTGCGGACGATGATCGCGGTACTAGAGGATGTAGCGAACTCGCGCTGAACTACCAGTCCTGCTCGGCGGCGCGTTTGCGTTCGATGCGCCGCCGGGCGTCGTAGTCGCGCATGCGCTGCGGGTAGCCGGTCTTGCGGACGTCGTACACCGGGATCTTCAGGTCACGGGCGATCCGCTGCGCGCCGCGTTCGCCGACGATCCGCCGCGTCCACTCCCCGTCGGCGGCGACCAGCACGACCGTCACGTCGGTGACCGTCGTCTTCGGTTCCACATACGCCTCGACCCCGCGGTGTGTGCGAGTCCACTCTGCGAGATATCTCGCATCGTTCGAGCCGGGGCCCTTGGCTTTCCGGCCACGTTTGAAGCCGTCGAACAGGCCCACCGTTCCTCCATCGCGTCTCTGGGGTGCGTCATCCCATACTGCCAGCGAATCGCACATGCTCGCCCGGGCGCGTGAGCGGCTACGCCCGAGTGCAAGGATGTGATCGGCGCAAGATCCCACACAGATCGAGACGCCACAGCACAATGGTGTGCGACCACAAGTCGAGCGTTACCCCGAACCGAATACATGTCGAGGAGTCAACTGAAATGGCCTTCTCCGTCCAGATGCCGGCGCTTGGTGAGAGTGTTACCGAGGGAACGGTGACCCGGTGGCTCAAGCAGGAGGGGGACACGGTCGAAGTCGACGAGCCGCTGCTCGAAGTATCGACCGACAAGGTTGACACCGAGATTCCGTCGCCGGCCGCGGGTGTCCTCACGCGCATCCTGGCGCAGGAAGACGACGTGATCGAGGTCGGCGGCGAGCTTGCCGTCATCGGCGATTCGGCCGAGAACGGCGCTGGCTCCGCGCCGGCACCAGAGAAGGCGGCAGAGCCGGAACCCGAGCCGGAACCGGAGCCCGAACCCGAGCAGCCAGCCGCGTCGAGCGGCGGTGGCGGAGGTGGCACCCCCGTGAAGATGCCCGAACTCGGCGAGTCCGTGACCGAAGGCACCGTGACCCGGTGGCTGAAGTCGTTGGGCGACGAGGTCGCGGTCGACGAGCCACTGCTCGAAGTATCCACCGACAAGGTCGACACCGAGATCCCGTCCCCGGTCGCCGGCACCCTGCTCGAGATCACCGCCAACGAGGACGACACCGTCGAGGTGGGCGCGGTCCTGGGCGTCATCGGCGAGGAGGGCGAGTCCGCGGGCGACGCCACCGAGTCCGCCGAGCCCG
>DATDBL010000218.1:0-17457 GCA_036524855.1 Aldersonia sp.
AACCGATCCCGATGAAGGGCGGGACCACCTTCGACTTCCTGGCCGCATCGCCGGCCGATGCGCTCGCGGCAGCGTCCGCCGTCGCCGGCGAGCAAGACGTGCGCATCGGTGGCGGTCCGACGACGGTTCGCGCGTTCCTCGGGGCCGGCCTGGTCGACGACCTGCACGTCGCTATCGCGCCGATTCTGCTCGGGCGGGGGATTCGACTCTGGGACGACCTGCGCGGGTTCGAGAACGGCTACCGCGTCACCGCGGTCGCCGCTCCGAGCGGCACCACGCACCTCACGTTCAGCAGGTAGGGAGAACGCAGCACCGCGGCCCGGTGCCGCTACCCTGACCAACCATGACTGCGGTTCAGATCCTGCGCGACCAAGCCGACGAGTCCGGCCCGCTTCGAGAACCCGGCGAACATCGCGTGCGGCCGACCGAGCGCGACGCCCAGGTCGACCTTCGCACGGTCCTGCAACTCTGTGCTGCCGGCCAGCTGCGATGCAGCGAGAGGACGATGCGGCCCAGTGCGGCCACCGTCGGCATTCTGGCCGACCATCTGGCGTCCGGTGACTTCTACGCCCACGAACCGATCGCGTCGTTCGCGTGGCCGCTGCTCGTACAAGCGGGAAGCCTGGCCCGCATCGAGCAGGGCCGACTCCAACTGACGCCGAAAGGTCGTGCGGCACTGAAAAAGCCACCGGCGGACGTGATCAGGTCATTGTGGCAGAGCTGGCTGCGCCACGCCGTGATCGACGAGTTCAACCGCATCGAGGCGATCAAGGGTCAGCGCAGCAGAAACGCTCTCAGCGCCGCGGCCAGACGCCGCCAGACGGTCGCCGCCGCCGTCGCCGCGTTGCCGCGAGGCGAGTGGACCGACACCGACGACCTGTTCGACACCATGCGGCACACCGACCTGAGCCCCACCATTGCCCGAAACGAGATGGCGATGTGGAAGCTCTACCTCGTCGACGCGCAGTACGGCAGTTTGGGCTACGACGGCTTTCACCGATGGGAGATGGTCGAAGGCCGCTACACGCTCGCTGTGTTGTTCGAATACGCGGGGACTCTGGGCCTGCTCGATCTGGACTATGTCCATCCGGCGGGCGCACGCGACGATTTCCGCGACAACTGGGGCGCCGACCAGTTCGACGCGCTGAGCCGCTACGACGGCCTTCAGGCGATCCGGGTCAACGACCTCGGGGCCTACGCGCTCGGCCTCACCGACTCCTACACCCCGCCCGCCGACGACGGCGAGGCCCGGGTGCTGAAGATTCTGCCGAATCTCGACATCGTCGCGACCGGACCGCTGTCGGCGGCCGACGCGCTGGTGCTCTCGGCCTACGCCGGGCACATCGCGGACCGGGTGTGGACGGTGTCGGCCGCGAGCCTGCTCGCTGCGCTGCACACCGGCCGCGACCTGAGCGAGTTCACCACCTTCCTGACCCGCCGCGCCGAGAACGACCCACCCGCCACGCTCGCGGGCCTCGTCGGCGACGTGACCCGCCGTTCCGCGCAGCTGAGGAACCTCGGCACCGTCGCCCTGATCGAATGCGCCGATCCCGCCCTGGCCGCGCTCATCGCCAACGACCGCGCGCTGCGGGGTCTGTGCCGCCCGGTCGGTGACCGTCACCTCGCCGTCCCGCTCGAGAACGAGTTGAAGTTCGGAAAACTGTTGCAGAAGCTCGGTTACGTTCTGCCCGCACCCGAAATCGACGCGGCGAAGCGACAATCGCGCGTGTGACATCGATCTGCTCGGCAAGCTCGCGCTGCAGGATGCTCGGCGGTCCACGCCCCGCAGGAAATCCTGCGGGGCGTGGCGGTCTGCCTCGAAGCCGGTCAGTGCGCTTCGGCGAGTTCTGCGCCGATGCCGGTCTCGGCGCGAACGATCATCTCGGCGAACTTCTCGTCCGCGAGGTCCGTCCGCTGGCGTCGCTCGGCGACGAGCGATCCGATGATGCACGCTGCCAGGCCGAGCGGCAGGGTGATGATGACGGGGAGTTGGATCGTCAGCGGTGCCGGGCCGCTGCCCAGCCACAGCGCCTCGGTGAACATCAGACTGACGATGGTCGAAATGAGGCCGGTCAGGACGCCCCAGACCGCGCCGGTGCTGTTGAAGCGGCGCCAGTTCAGACTCAGCAACAGGCTCGGCAGGTGCGCACTGGCGGCGACCATGAATGCCATGCCCATGAAGTAGGTGATATTGGTGGAGTCCCCGATGGCCATGGTCAGCAGGATCGCGAGGATGCTGAACCCGACGGCGCCGATCCGGGCGATCTTGGCGTCCTTGGCGTCCTTTTGCGCGATGGCCGCCGCCGCGGCCTCGCGGCCCATGTCGGGGTCGCCTGCCGGGGACTCGGGTCGACGGGTGAGGGTGGGCCACACGTCGTGGGCGAAGGTGCCGGCGGCGGAGATGACGACACCGGCGACCACGGCGACGATGCTCGCGAACGCGACCGCTGCGACCAGTGCGAGGGCGATCGAACCGCCGATGGTGCCGGCACCGCCGCCGAGTTCGGTCACAAGGACGGGGGCCGTGAGGTTGCCGCTGACGCCGACGCGGTCCGCGCCGCTGTCGCCGAGCACGGCCATCGCGCCGAAGCCCATCACGATGACGATCAGGTAGAACATGCTGCACAGGGCGACCGTCCAGCCGAGAGACTTCCGCGCGGTGCTGGCCTCGGGCACGGTGAAGAACCGGATGAGGATGTGCGCCATGCCGGCGGTGCCCAGTGCGAACGCGAGCGCGTAGGAGATCAGGTTGAGTGCACCCGTTTCGCCGAAGATCAAACCCGGAGTGAGCACCGCGTCGCCCGATACCGCATGCTCGGTGGCCGAGGAGAGGACTCCGGGGAAACTGAAACCGAACTGCGAGAGGACACCGAGGCCGACCACGATCGCCAGGACGGCCAGGATCGAGGACTTGATGACCTGCACCCGGGTGGTGGCGAGCATGCCACCGACGAAGACGTAGATGCCCATGAGACTCCCCGCGACCGTCACCGACAGCGCGAACGGGATGCCCGATACGGACTCGAGCAGCACGCCGGCCGCGACGAGCTGGGCCAGCAGCACGAACGTGCCGGTGGCGATGGTGCTGAGCGCGACGACCACCCGGACGCGCCGCGCGCCGGTGCGGAACACGAGGACGTCGGCGAGGGTGTACTTGCCGACGTTGCGCATCTTCTCGGCGAGCAGGAACAGCACCGGCAGAAACGAGATCACCGACGTGCACAGGATGACCGCGCCGTCGACACCCTTGTAGAAGATCAGCCCGGTGGTGCCGAGAAAGCTGCCCGCGGAGATGAACTCACCGGCGATCGCGAATCCGTTCTGCCATCCCGTGATGGAGCGGCCCGCCGCGAAGAATCCGGTGGCGCTGCGACTACGGCGGGCCGCGGCGAAGGTGACCCACAGCGTCAGGGAGATCACCGCCGCACAGACTGCAATGGCGAGGTAGTCGATTTCACCGGTCATGCGACACGCTCCTGGTCACGCTGCTCGATGGCTGCAACGGCGGCATCGACTGCAGGCTGGATATAGCTGCGGGACAGACGGAAGTAGGCGTAGACCAGCACCCACGTGCCGGCGAACTGCGAGAACACCACCCACAGCGACAGCGGTATCCCGAATACCGAGTTGTCCCCGAGCACGTCCGGGAAGAAGGCGAATCCCACCAGGAAGCTGGCGAACAGCGCGATTGCGATGACGCCGAGCGTGGTGGTCACCCGCCGACGCCGGCGCCGCAATTCCACGAACTCCGGGACGGTCAGGATCTGCGACCACTTCGTCGCGGCCGCGTCGGTGTGGTCGGTCATCGGGAACGCCTCCTGGGCGGGATTCGGGGCGGCGATCACGGGTGCACCGCCGCTCGACGTGCGGATTCGGTCGCGAACTGATTCTCGTCCCAGCCATCGACGAGGGGGCCGAAGAAGTTGAAGCGGACCTGCATGGTCTCGTAGCGCCAGCGTCCGTCGACCTTGCGCACCTCGTCGGTGTAGCGGCCCGCCCCCACCGACGCCGCGCCGTCGTTGACACACGGCATCCACAGGAACGACCGCACGGTTGCCCGGTCGCCGTCGAGATCGATCTCGACGTTGGTGATGAAATGCCAGAACGACGTCAACCCGCCCTCGGCGAGGGCGGCGAACGACTCCCGCATCGCGGATCGTCCTCGAGAGTGCGACAGGCCGTCGAACTGCCCGTCCTCGGTGAACAGGTCCACCACACCGTCCCAATCACCGTCGTCGAGGCGTCGGCAATACTGCGCGCTCAGGTACCGGATCGCCTCCAGGTCCTCGAGGCGCTGGATTCGTTCTTCCACGCTGTTCAATGCCCGACCTCCGGGGTAGTTGGGACTCGATCCACCGAGTTGGTGAATTAACGCACGTTCATGTGACGAGCAGCATAGACGCGGCATCGACCCTCGGTCAAGGCGGCTTACCGGAACGCATCTGGCCCCGGGGTCCGGCCGATCCGTGGTGGTGGGAGCGTACTACTCGCGGGTGACCTGCGGCTTCTTGCCGGTGGTGAGGCCGCGCCTCTAGGCTGCGGGGATGAACGCACGATCGAGCGGCGGGCAGAACGGCGTCCGCCAGAGGATCCTCGAGGCCGCCCTGGACGAGTTCTATGCCAGCGGATTCCATGCGGCGACGATGCGAAACATCGCGAAATCCGCTGGTTGCAGCGCTGCCAACGTCTACAACCACTTCGACAACAAGGCCGAGATCCTGGTCGAGATCTTGCGCTCGGCCAGTGACGCCCAGTTCACCGCGACCCGTAATGCGGTTCGCAAGGCAGGCTCCGCTCCGGTGGATCGCTGGCGCGCCGGCGTCGTCGCCCACGCCCTGTACGCGGCGCGAAATCAGCGGGCGTGTCTGGTGGCCTACACCGAACTGCGCTATCTCGACGATGTCGACCGCAAGCGGGTCGTCGGGTCCCGCGACGCGCAGGAACACGTCTTCGTCGAAATCCTGGAAGAGGGTGTGGCCAGCGGGGATTTCCACGTTTCCCATGTCCACCAGGCGGTCACGGCCGTGCTGACGATGTGCGCCGGGATCGCGTTGTGGTTTCGCCCCGACGGCGCCCTCGCCGCACAGCAGGTCGCCGAGCTGTACGGCGGATACGCTCTCGACCTGGTCGGATATCACCGCGGCTGAGCGCCGACGTTGACGTCGCGCCGGCGTTCATGTTGTACTGAGATTAACAAGCGTTCATGACACGAGGGAGATTCCATGACCCACCGGCCTTCGCAGCCACGCACCGACACACCCCGGTACCTGACCGAGGAACGGCTGGCGATCCGCGATCTGGCGCGAGAGTTCGCGATGACGCAGGTACTGCCCGTCGCCAACGAACTCGACCCCGTCCAGGGGACGATCCCGGACTCGCTGAAGAAGGCCATGGCGGAGGTCGGGTTCTTCGGCATCATGATCCCCGAGGAACACGGCGGTCTCGGGCTGGGCGTCTTCGAGTACTGTCTGGTCGCCGAGGAGCTGTCCCGGGCGTGGATGAGCGTGTCCGGTCTGCTCGCCCGCGGCAACGGCATGGGTGGCGGGTTCACCTCCGAGCAGGAGGCGGAGTTGCTGCCCAAGGTCGCCCGCGGCGAGTATCTGGGCGCCTACGCGCTCTCGGAGGCCGAGGCCGGATCCGACGTGGCCAACATCTCCTGCCGCGCCACCCGCGACGGCGGCGACTGGGTGATCAACGGCAACAAGATGTGGTGCACCTACGCCGACGAGGCTGACTACCTGGTGCTGTTCGCCAGGACCAATCCGCACAAGGATCCCGCAAAACCCCACAAGGGCATCAGCACGTTTCTGGTCGAGAAACAGCGCGGCCTGTTCCCCGCGGGGATCACGGGCACCAAGATCCGCAAGATCGGGTACTTCGGCTGGAACACATGGGAATTGGCGTTCGACAATTTTCGTGTTCCCGCGGACAAGATGCTCGGCGAGGAGGGCAAGGGCTTCTATCTCGCGGTAAGCGGGCTCGAGGTCGGACGGGCGCACACCGCCGCGCGCGCGATCGGACTGGCGCGGGGGGCGCTCGAGGACTCCATCGCCTACGTCCACGCCCGCCGCCAGTTCGGCCGCCCGATCGGCGACTTCCAGGCGCTGCGTTTCAAGATCGCGAAGATGGCCGCCGACATCGAGGCCGCGCGCCAGCTGATGTACTCCGTGGCCACCGACATCGACACCGGGCGGCGCTGTTCGTTGGAGGCGTCGATGGCCAAGCTCGTCGCGACCGAGATGGCCGAACGGGTCACCAGCGAGGCGCTGCAGATCCACGGTGGCGCCGGCTACACCACCGACTTCCAGGTCGAACGCCATTGGCGCGACGCACGTCTGACGAAGATCTTCGAGGGCACCAACGAGATCCAGATGCGGATCATCTCCGACGAGCTGCTCGGACGGCCCACCGCATGAACACCATGACGGCCCCACGACAGATCACGGTCGGCGACCGGACGGGCTGCAGACCTGCGGGCCGAACTGTCCGCGATCGGTGTGCGCCCGGGCCAGTGCGTCGCGGTCCTGCTGCCCAACTGGTCGGACACACTCGTCTGGCAGTTCGCCGCGGCGGCCGTGGGTGCGCACATCATCGGCGTGAACACCCGCTACAACAGCGGCGAGGTCGCGCACATCCTGACCTCGGCCCGTCCCGCGGTGGTGGCGGTGGCGCACAGCTTCCACGGCCTGGACCTGTTCGGGCGGCTGCGCACCGCGATGGACTCGCTCACCGCGGACCTGGCGCCCGTCGTTGCCGTCGTGCGTGGTCCCGGACCCGACGATGCGTCGATCGATCCGGGCGGGTTCGACCTCGGTGCCGGCGCCTGGCTGGTCGGCGGCGACGACCCTGCGCTGCACGGTGTCCGGGCGCCGCACACCCCCGACACGGCCGCGCCGACCGCGGCCGGTCTGCGCGCGCGCCGGGACGATCCACTCGCTGTCGCCTTCACCACCTCCGGGTCCACCGGCACCCCGAAGCTGGCGGCGCACCGGGAATCGGCCGTCGTGCGCCACGCGCGAGCGGACGCCGCCCGCATCGGCGTCGCCGAGGGGGATGTCGCGCTGTGCGTGCTTCCGCTGTCCGGCGTCTTCGGATTCAGCACCGCACTGGCCACCCTGGCCGGCGGCGGCACCCTGCTGATGGAACCGGTCTTCGACGCCGAGGCAACGCTAGAACGGATGGAGTCGCTGCGGGTGACCCATGTGGTCGGCGGCGACGATCTCTACTGCCGGCTCCACGACACCTGGCACGCCCAGCAGGCCCGGGCCGACCTGTCGTCGCTGAAATGGCTGGGCATCGCCGACTTCCTGGGCCGCTCCCACGAGGTCGCCCGCTGGGCGCGTGACGAGTTCGACGCCATCACCACCGGCGTGTTCGGATCGTCGGAAGTCTTCGCGCTCATGATGTTCTGGCGGAGCCACGATCCGGAATCGGTGCGCTGGAACGGCGGCGGCCGCCCCGTCGACCCCGAGATCCGGGTTCGGATCGCCGACCCGCTCGACGACTCCGAACTACCCGACGGTGAACAGGGCGAGCTGCAGGTGTGGGGCCCCAATGTGGTGGACGCCTACCTCGGCAATCCGGACGCCGCCGCACGCGCGTTCACCCCAGACGGCTGGTTCCGCAGCGGCGATCTCGCCGTCGCCACCGGCGACGGCGGCTACACCTTCGTGTGCCGCATGGGTGACGTGCTGCGACTGCGAGGATTCCTCGTCGACCCCGCCGAGATCGAGCACCGGCTCTGCGAGCACGCCGGTGTGCAGACCGCGAAGGTGGTGGGCATCACCGGCGAGGGCGGCTACACCCAGGCGATCGGATTTGTGGTCCCCATCGAGGACACCACGGCGACCTCCGCAGAGTTCAAGGCCTGGTGCGCCCGGACGCTGGCCTCGTTCAAGGTACCCAGCGCGGTGCACGTGATCGAGCAGATGCCCACCACCGTCGGCGGCAACGGCACCAAGATTCGAGCGGTCGAGCTGCGCGAATGGGCGCAGCAGTGGACAGATCACGAGCGGGATTACCGCAGTGTTTGATACACGCAAGTCTGATACCCACAAGTCCAATGCCCTGGCCACCGATGTCGTCATCTGCGAACTCGCCGACGAGTCCCACCGCCGTGCCGTCGCTCCGGCATCTCCCTCGGCCACCCCGCAAGGCTGAACAGCCGTTAGAGCGACGCAACCCCATTTCCGGTGAGGATCCCTTACGTGAGCAACTCGGCACAGCCCGTCTCCCAGCCACCGGCGGTGGCATGGTCGTGGGCGCATCTCCTCGTCGGCGCGGTGTACGCGTTGCCTGCGGCGGTCGCGTGCCTCTACGACCCCGAGATCGGAATCCCGTTCGCGGTCGGCGTGTTACCCGCCGCCCTGATCGGGATCGCGCCGCAGCGTCGTCGGCGTATCGCGATCCTCATCGTCGGGGTGCTGGCCGGTGCGTCGCTGTTCCTCGGTGGCGTGCTCGCGCACTTCCCGGTCGTGGTGACGAGCGTTCTGCTGGTGGGCGTCGTCGTCGGCGCGGCGCTGCTCGCGTCCGTCGTGCCGGCTGGCCGCGTGGTGCTGGTCCTGTGCGCACCGCTGGTCGGGGCCGGTCTGTCCTACACCGACTACGCCTCGTCGGCGGGCACCCTCCTGCTGCTCAGCCTCGGCGCGGCCTATGCGTGGTTGGTGGCACTGCTGTGGCCGCAACGCGGGGCGGCGCAGCCGGCGGCCCCTGCGCTGCCGCCCCGATCGGTGATGCTCGACTACGGGATCCGGATGGGCGTGGCCGCGGGCCTCGTCTACGCCATAGCCGCCGCCCTCGATCTCGACCACCCGGGCTGGGCGCCCGCGGCGTGCCTGCTCGTCGCGCGACCCCAACTCGATCTGCTGCAGACGCGCGGGGTGGGTCGCGTGCTGTCGGTCGTCGTCGGCGCGCTCGCCGCGCCCCTGCTGCTGCGCACCGACCCGGCCGATTACGTGTTCGCCATCGTTGCGGTCGTGGTGCTCGCCGCCGCGACGGCGACGGAGGGCAGCCGCTGGTACATCACGTCGGCCTTCACGACGTTCCTCGTGTTCCTCATGCTGCTCAACGGCCATCCCGAGGACACCGCGTCGAAGTTCGACGAGCGCGTCGGCGAGACGGTTCTCGGCGTGGCGGCGGCGTTCCTGTTCGGGTGGGCGGTGCCTGTTCTGCGTGCGCGGATGGGCCGCAACGGGTGATCCGGGCCAGTCGGCGGTGTACCGCCACCGTTCGCCCGTCGCGCGCACACCGCCACTCGCTACGGCCGCACCAACACCTTCAGCGCCTCGCGTGCGTCCATCGCCCGGTACCCTGCGGCGATGTCGTCGAGGGCCAGTTCGCGGTCGAAGACCTTGCCGGGGTCGACGCGACCGGCGAGGACGTCCGGCAGCAGCGTCTCGATGTAGGCGCGGCGGGGGCCGGGCCACCGGTGAGGGTGATGTTGGGCCCGAACAGGCTGGGGAAACCGACGGGGGCGCTGTTGTATTGGGGTACGCCGACACGGCTGATCACCCCACCGGGGCGGACCACGCCGATCGCCTGCTCGTAGGCCGGCATGTGCCCGACCGCCTCGAGCACCACGTGGGTGCCGTCGCCGCCGGTGAGGTCGCGAACGCGCGCGATGCCCTCGTCACCGCGTTCGGCCACGACATCGGTGGCGCCGAACTCGACGCCCAGATCGGTCCGGTCGGCATGGCGGCCCATGAGGATGATGCGTTCGGCGCCGAGGCGTTTCGCCGACAGCACCGCCATCAACCCGACCGCGCCGTCCCCGATCACGGTGACCGTGGTGAGCGCGGTGACGTTCGCCTTGAACGCGGCGTGGTACCCGGTGCCGAACACGTCGGACAGGGTCAGCAGCGACGGGATCAGCGGCGAGTCCTCCTCGACCGGCACGGGCACTAGCGTCCCGTCGGCCAAGGGAACCCGCACGGCCTCCGCCTGTCCGCCGCCGACGTCGCCGGCGTTCCAGAATCCGCCGTGGCGGCACGAGGTCTGCAGGCCTTCGCGGCAGAACTCGCATGTGCCGTCGGACCACGCGAACGGAGCGATCACCAGGTCGCCCTTGCGGACTGTGGTGACGTCGCTGCCGGTGTCTTCGACGACGCCGACGAACTCGTGTCCGATCGAGTCCCCGGTCGGTGTGGCCGCCATGTTGTGGTAGGGGTGCAGGTCGGATCCGCAGATGCAGGCGCGCACGACCCGCACAAGCGCGTCGGTCGGGCCCGCGATGCGCGGGTCGGGGACGTCGACGACGCGGATGTCGCCGGCGCCGTAGATGTAGGTGGCTCGCATGGTTTCGCCTTTCGTCAGTCCTGCGGGACTACTCGCGGGTGTGGGACTACTAGCAGTGTGGTCGAGGCGGCGTCGGGTGGGTCACCGGTCGTCGCAGCGATCCGTCGGTGCGCCGCGAGGAGATCCGCAGTTCGGTGGCGGCGCCGATGCGGTCGAGTTCGTCGGTCTTCCAGGTGGTCACTGTCGTGATCCTTCCGCAGATCGGTATTCGGTGTCGGTGACGCGTTCACCCCAGGTGGTCTCGTCGACGTCGGCGTCGCCGGTGCCGTCCCAGATCGCGACGTGGGTCATGAACCGATCCGACACCGCGCCGTGCCAATGCCATTCGCCCGGCGGGGTGTACACGGTGTCGCCGGGTGCATGACGATCACCGCACCGTCACGGGTGGCGACCAAGCCGACCCCCCCGATGACGTGCAGCGTCTGCCCGACCGCGTGGGTGTGCCAGGGACGTATTCGGGTGTCGTCGTACGGGTTCGGCGTTCGGCGGGCAGGATCAGGGCGGCGACGACGATCAGGCACACCACCAGCAGCACGCTCGCGGCGCTCAGCGCCGCACCGACCTGCGCAGCGACCCCGCCGGCGTGGGCGGACGCGGCGACGAGGACGCTCAGCCCGACCGCCATGCCGAGCTGGTGGAAGGTGTTCACGAGACCAGACGCGGCACCCGCGTCCCCGACCTCGGCGCCGGCAATGCCCGCCGACGTCAACGGCGCGAACGCCAACCCCTGCCCCACTCCGATCAGGATCATCGGCAACGCCAGACCCGTGAGGTAGGTGGAAGTTTCGTCGAGCGCGCTCAGCCACGCCATGCCAGCGAGCGTGACGAGCACGCCGACCGCCAGCGGCACCGCCTGCCCGACGCGTGCGGTCACTCGCGGGATCGCGAGTGCCACCGCGAAATTCACCACTGTCATCGGCAGGAACGCGAGCCCGGCCTGGAAGGCGGTGAAGCCGAGCACGTTCTGCAGGACTGGGTGCCGAAGTAGAAGAATCCGATCATCGCACCCAGGTACAGCATCCGCGCCAGGTACGCACCGACCCGAATCCGGCTGGCGAACAGACGCAGCGGCATGATCGGTTCGGCGGCGCGACGCTCTGCCGACACCAGCGCGACCAGCAGTACCGCCCCGATTGCGAGACTGCCCTGTGTCACCGGCGAAGCCCAGCCGCGTCCCACCGACTCGATGACGCCGAACACGATCGCGCCCACTGCGAACGTCGCCGCCAGGGCCCCGGGCAGGTCGAATGCGCCCGTGATTCGCTCGGTTTCGGGGAGATACCGTGGCGCGAGCAGCATCATCGCGGCCCCGATCGGGACGTTGAGGAAGAACCCGGCGCGCCAGGGGATCCACTGGGCCAGCGCTCCCCCGATCACCAGGCCGAGGCTGGCGCCGATTCCGGCGGTGGCGCCGTAGAGCGCGATCGCCCGGGACCGCGGCTGGCCCTCGGGAAAGCTCGCGGTGAGAAGCGCCAGCGACGAGGGCGCGACGATCGCCGCACCGACGCCCTGCAGCGCGCGGGCGCCGATCAGCCACCACCCGGTCGGCGCGATCCCGACCAGCAGCGACGGGACCGCGAAGACCGCCAACCCCGCCACGAAAACGCGACGGCGCCCGAGCAGGTCACCGGCCCGTGCGCCCAGCAGCAACAGCCCACCGAACACGAGTGTGTGGGCGTTCTGCACCCACGCCAACCCGGTCGTCGACAGCCCCATCGCGGACTCGATGCTCGGCAGCGCGGTGAAGATGATCGAGTTGTCCAACAGGATCATGAAATAGCTGACGAGCACCACGGCGAGAATCGCGGTCGGATCGGATCGGACGCGCACGAGAATCACTCCAGACACTGGACACGAGACGGGTGGGCGTCGTTGCCCGGCTCACCTACGAAGTCAACGCCCGCGCGCCCGCGTGTGGCAGTCCCTGTCGTTCCAGGTACTGCCAGTACCTGCCACGGCCGCGCCGGCGGCTCTACCGTGAAACGCATGGACCACCGTGCGCAGACCCGCGAGTTCTTCACCACTCGGCGGGCCCGCATCACCCCCGAGCAGGCCGGACTGCCTGCCTACGGCGGCACCCGTCGGGTCAAGGGCTTGCGCCGCGAAGAGGTCGCCCTGCTCGCCGGGGTCAGCGTCGACTACTACGTGCGCATGGAACGCGGCAACCTCGCCGGTGCCTCCGAGGCCGTCCTCGACGGCGTCGCCCGCGCGCTGCAACTCGACGACGCCGAACGCGCCCACCTGTTCGACCTCGCCCGCGCCGCCCAGCCCGCGCGCAAACGCCGCACCCCGGGCACCACGACCGTGCCGGCGGGCGTGCAGCAGGTCCTCGACGCCATCACAGACGCCCCCGCCTGGGTCCGCAACGCGCGGCACGACCTGCTCGCCGCCAACCCCCTCGCCCGCGCCCTCTACGCGCCGCTGCTCGCCGACCCGCGCCGACCCGCCAACAACGCCCGCTTCGTCTACCTCGATCCCGCCTCCAAGGACTTCTTCGTCGACTGGGAACGCGCCGCCGACGACATCGCCGCGATGCTGCGCCTCGAGGCCGGACGCAACCCGCATGACAAGCACCTCATCGAGCTGATCGGCGAACTGTCCACCCGCAGCGACGATTTCCGCACCCGCTGGGCCGCCCACAACGTCCGCTTCCACCGCACCGGTGTCAAGAAGTTGCGCCACCCCGCGGTCGGGGCGATGCACCTCGACTTCGAAGCCTTGGAACTACCCGCCCACCCCGGGTTGACCATGATCGTCTACACCGCGCCCGCCGGCAGCCCCAGCGCCGACGCGCTTCGGCTGCTCGCCAGCCTCGCGGCCACGGAGGGTGCCGAGACGAAGCGCTGATCGGGCTCGCGCGGAGGCGTTAGTCGTCGATCGAGCGGACGTGCCCACGAACGAGCGTGTGCCTGATGTACTCCGCGCTCGGCGCCCTGAGCACCGCGGCGAGCGGCCGGTCGAGGAGCACCAGGTCGGCCGGCGCGCCGACGGTGACGCGACGCGCCGGGCCACCGGGGTCATGGAGTGGGGCGAGGTAGCGGTCCAGCGCGTCGGCGGTGCCGATCCGTTCGCTCTCGCCGAGAGTGCGCCCGGTGCGCGTGCGGCGGGTGGCGGCGGCCGCGATCACCGCCCACGGGTCGAGCGGCCCGTGGGGGGCGTCGCTGGACAGCGCGAGCCGGACGCCGGCGTCGAGCAGGGTGCGGCAGCGATAGAGGTCGGGCAGGTCCTCGGCGTCGACGCGCTGCGCGTAGTCGTCGCCGCGGTCGGCGATGAACCCCGGCTGGGTGACGACGCAGAGCGGCCGCAGCCGGTCGACGGTTTCCGACGGCACGAGCGCCGCGTGTTCGATGCGATCACCGGGTCGGGTCCCGACGTCGTCGAACACCGCCAGCAGGAGCAGCAGCGCCTCGCGGGTGACGCAGTGCACCGCGACGGGACGCCCGTGGCTGTGTGCGGCCGCGATCGTGTCCGACAGCGTGGTGTAGTCGGGCAGATCGGAGTCGGCGACGACGATCTTGTACGGGCCGGTCGTGACAGAGCCGTCGACGTACTCGCCGAGCGGGATGCCGAGCAGGTGAAGCCGTTGCGGCAGCGCGCCGTTGGCGTGCGCATGCAGCAACGATGCGAGCGAGTCCGACGCCAGGTCCGGTGTGGCGTCGGTGACGCCGGTGATGCCGTAGCGGGCGAGGTCGGCGCCGACCGGGGCGATGTCGGGCGGGTCGGCGGGTGGGAGCCGCTCCCGCAGCCACGCGTCCGCGCGCCACACCCGTCCGGTGGGTCGTCCGCTGGCGTCGCGTTCGACGCCGACGTGATCGGCGGTGGCGAGGCGCGCGGACTCGACCGCGGCGGAGTTGAGGAACCACACCGCGCCGCTGCGGTGCTGGATGCGCACCGGGCGCGCCGGAGACAGCCGGTCGAGGGTGTCCCGGTCCAGCAGGCCGGCGACGGTCTCGACGTAGCCGACGCCGCGGACCCACCCCTGTCCCGCCGCCGTCGCCAGCGCGTGGGCCAGATCGCCGGCGGTATGCACCTGCGGCGGGCCGCAGCGCACCGACCCCGCAGCGGCGGCGATCGCGTGCAGGTGCAGATGGTGGTCGTGCAGACCGGGCAGCAACGCTCCCCCGTGCCCGTCGATCACCGTCGCGCCGAGCAGGTCTGTGCCGATCTCGGCGACCCGGCCGTCCCGGATGCCCACATCACACACCCCGCCGGGCAGTTCGACCGCGCGTAGCACGATTGTCGTCAGATGCCCACCCCCAACTCGGCGAGCACCGCGGCGGTGTCGCGACCCGATTCCGCGGCCTCACCGCGCGGGGTCCGCGGGCGTGGTTCGGCGAGGCCGGATTCTGCGGCAACGGTTTCGGTCGTATCGAGGGTCGAGGCCACGAGCGCCGACATCGAAATGTCCCACAGCATCCCGCCGTCGGCGGGTGCCGACATGGCCAGCGCCGCGGCCGCCAGCCCGGTGAGCGGGTCGGCGATCGCGTCCCCGACGAATACCGGGCCCTCGCCGTCGCGTGCCACCAGGCCCGCGGCGGCGGCGATGTCGTCCCCGAACCCGATCCGGTCGTCGTCGCGCCCGTGCGCGGTGATCGAGATCCACGTGCCGCCGCCGGCGACGAACCGGGCCGCGTCCAGACCGAACCGGGCCAGCGCCCGCGGCCGCGACGCCTCGATGACGATATCGGCGGCATCGACGAGAACGCTGAGCGCCCTGCGTTGTTCGGGATCGCTCGGGTCCAGCACCACCGACTCGTGGCCGCCGTGCAGCAGCCGGTAGAACTCGCGATTGCCGCGCCGCGCTCCGTCCGGGCGTGACGGGGTCTCCACCTTCACCACCCGCGCCCCCGCCAACCCGAGCAGATGCGCGCACAACGGGCCCGCCCACAACGCACTGAAGTCGACGACGAGCAGACCCGCGACCGGTCGCGGGGCCAGCGGCCGCGGCGATTCGGGCACCGGGGCGTCGACCGCGACCGGGCCCGCCGCGACGCCGAGCAGTTCCGCGCGCTCGGCAAGATCGGCGCCGGTGTGCTGCCGCAGCCAGCCTGCGACGCCGGGCCACGGTTCCCCGCCGAGGTCGGCTTCGACCAGGGCGCCGAGCAGGACCGGGTCGTCGGGACGCGCGCAGGACACGGCGGCCCACCCGTCGGCGGTGGGCAGCAACCGGCACGCCCCGCCGACCGATGTCGCCCCGTTGCGGCCGCGCCCGGTGAACGCGGCGCGTTCGGCGAGCACGCAGGCGCCGTCGAGGTCGACCGCGCCGCCGGTGACGTCGGCGATCCAGGCGCTGTACTCGCGGGCGAGTGCGGCGGCGCGCCCGGGTGAGATCAGCGGCGGACCGCCGGCGCGACCCGTGAGCGTCGCGACGCCGCTCTCGGCCCAGCACCGGACCGGATCGAGGTCGTCGACGGTCCACACGCCCGAGATGCTACATTCCGCCCCAACCACATCAGGGCGGTGAGCGATGGGCGCGACGACACGGACCATCACGGTGCGCGACCTCGCCGACGGTGCCGCCGACACCCCCCTCTTCGACGCCGACGGCGCGCTTTCCGAACCCGTCCTGGTCGTCGATCTCGACGACGCCGACCTGGCTTCCGTCGCCGCCGCGGTGGAGCGCGTCCCCGCGCGGGACCGGATCCTGGTGGGCATATGTTCCGGTCCCATCCCGGAAACGCTCGCGGCGGCGCTGGACGTCAGCTACGGCGCCGCGTCGTCGCCTCACGTCATCGCCGACGGTCTCGCGGAGTTCCTCGCCGGCGTCGACAACAATCCCCACGCCTCGCTGCTCGCCGCTCAGGTGGTGCGGATCAGCGAGCACTTGCCGATCTCCGAAGCACTCGACGTCGAATCCCTCGCCTACTCCACGCTGCAGGGCGGTCCCGAGTTCCGCCGCTGGCTCGACGCGCGCCGGACGATGAACCGGCCGCTGCCACCGCCTGTTGCCGACCCCGTCCTGGTCGACCGCGAGGGTGACACCCTGCGGATCACCCTCAACCGCCCCGAGCGCCGCAATGCCTTCGGCACCGCACTGCGCGACGCTCTCGTCGAGGCCCTGCGCCTGCCGCTGCTCGACCCCTCGATCACCAACGTCGTCCTCGACGGTGCCGGCGCATCCTTCTGCGCCGGAGGCGATCTCGACGAATTCGGTTTCGCCCCCGACACCGTCACCGCCCACCTGATCCGCACCCGCGCCGGGGCCGGTCGGCTCATCGCCCAACTCGCCGACCGCACCGAGGTGCGGTTGCACGGCCACTGCGTCGGCGCCGGCATCGAGATCCCCGCGTTCGCCGGACACCTCGCCGCCGACCCCGCCACGGTGTTCCGCCTCCCCGAGGTGTCGATGGGCCTGATCCCCGGCGCCGGCGGCACCGTCAGCATCCCCCGCCGCATCGGCCGCTGGCGCGCCCTGCACCTGTTCGTCACCGGCACAGCCCTCGACGCCGAGACCGCGCTCGCGTGGGGGCTGATCGACGTGGTCGCCGGCACCCGCTGATCAGCCGGCCACCGCCGTAGCCGACTGCGCGTACTGCTCGCGCAGGGCGATCCTCGGGCTGCCCGAGGCGCCCGCCAGCTAAGCAGCCGAAGGACTTTCAGCCGAACCGGCGTCGTGTCGCCGCGGGAGCTGCGTGCCGCCGGGCCGGAGTGCGGTCCGACGCTACGACACACAGGTACTTCCAGTCACACCAACCTCACATGTCCCAAGTGAGAAACGCGTTGGACACCCCGGCCCGCGGGGTTTCGCCGGTCGCCTCCGCTGCGGCCTTGGCTGTGGCCGGGCGCAGCGCGTCTGGGCGCCCAGCCGTTGGATCAGCGCCGCGCGACTGGCCTCCCCGGCCGCCACCAGCTCTGTCTGCGCCACCGCCGCGGTCACCGCGGCCACCTCCTCGGGCGGCAGCATCGCGAAACCGGGTCCGGCCCGCCTCGGAATACGACAGCAGCAAGGCACCCGGCGCATTCCACGCACCGACAGCGAAGGCGGGATCAGCGACTTCGAACGCGGTGACGGTCGGACCGAGTAGCCGCATCGACGGCACCGAAGGTACACGGATCTTGACCGTGCTCGGCGGCCGGCGACCCGACCTTTTCGGGTCGACGTGGCTAGCCGGGAACTGGCGGGACGGGGGTGAGTCCGCCGGCGGGCAGGGTGAGGTGGCGGTC
>DATDBL010000219.1:0-34638 GCA_036524855.1 Aldersonia sp.
CGCCATGATCTTGAGGATGCTCGACTTGCCCGCGCCGTTGGGGCCCACTACACCGATCTTCGCCCCCGGGTAGAAGCTCATGGTGACGTCGTCGAGGATTACCTTGTCACCGTGCGCCTTGCGCACCTTCTTCATCGTGTAAATGAACTCCGGCATGGTCACCAGCCTATCGGTGCGGGTCGGGCGGGGTCGGCCGGTGGGGTGCCGCTCGGTCGCGCCGGTGCTTGCCGAGCGCGCCTCGAGGGAGGACGTCATGACCTTCACCGGCCCTTGCCCGAGAACTCTGTCAGCCCCTTGGACTGCGGCCGTACGGGCGAACGGATGTGCGCCACAGCAACCGTTCGGGCCGTCACCCCCGTGAATGGAGTCGCGCGCGGCTGGACACCCAGCGCAGGAAAGAGCAGATCCACGAATACGGTCGCAGAATCACCGACCAGCGGTCTGCTCAACCGGACCGCTTTCGCGCGCGCAGCATCCTGCCGCGAAGCGTCCGACGCCACCGGTCGGCGCTCTCGGCGCGCGCCTCGGCCAGCGCTTCCTCCCAAATGCGCTCGATAGCCTCATCGGAGGTTATGTCGGGGTGGGCTCGAAATCCGCGACTATCTGAATCGATATCCACCATCGGGACCTCCTTGACGGTCAGCCTACGCGTGCCTAGTTGTCCGGTCCCGGATCGATGCGAACGCGACGGCGAGCAGGTCAGCGACAAGCATCACCGTGTGTTGGTCACCGTCAAGCAAATCGCCCGGCGTCGGCGCATCCACCGCGAGCATGCCGTACTTGTTCAGTCTGTCGACGACCGGTGCCGCAATGAACGTTCGGTAGCTCCGACGTGCGCCCGAGTGGGCACCGACCCGATTCGCCACGTCGGCAGCATCGTCGACGTCTCTGACAAAGCAGGCTTGACGTTCGACCAGCGTGGCGAATGCCGCATCACCACGCTCGTCGCCTCGAACGAAGTCGCCGGGTACCGACTCGCTCCGTCCGCCACGTGCGATCACCCTCAGTGTGTCGCCCGCCTCGTCCACCCGGTAGACGACTGCACGCAGACCCTGAACGTCGTGGAGCACCAACCTGAGCCCATCGACACAGCGCTGCGCGATCTGGATTGCGCGTTCGCGGCGGAACTCCTTCGGGATGGTCTGCATGTCCGCAAGCTCTTCCGCGATTGGCTGCAGCGTGTCGTGAAGCGTCACCTTCAACGCCGAGCAGCTGCATCGCTCTTGTCCCGCACAGTCTTTCGGTATATGCCCTGAAGTGCCTGCGCGAGGCTGGCGACAAGGACCGTTCCGGCACCGAGCCCGAGCCATACCCAGTCTCCGTAGTCGGCCCTCTCCTGGCCGAAACACGATGAACAGAGCCGACAGTGGCGGCGCGAGAACGAATACGGCGGCAATCAACCACCACCGATCCAACTCTGGGCCGATCGCGGCCACGAGCCGCGTCCACAATGGGCCGTTCACACCCGTTGTCCCCCCATACCATTCACTGCGTGCAGCACGGTTGGATAGCCACACCGCGTCTCCCCGAACGCACAGCCCACCGCGTGGGGCGGCGAGCACCGCCCCACGCGGATGCCATTACGCCGGCACCGGAACCTCCTCCTCGATGGGGCCGAATGCCTCGTCCGGCTCGGAGTTCCGCACCGCGTCGTCCGCGTCGATGCGCTCCTGTTCCGCCGGCGCAGGCTGCCGCCGAGCGAGGGTCGCCGCGCAGCGGACCAGGTCCGGTCCGAGGGCGATCGGGCGCAACTCGTCGCGGCTGCGTTCGGCGCCGTCCTTGTCCACCCAGGTGTTGGTGCGCATCGTGCCGATCGCCACGACCGGCGCGCCCTTGTACAACGTCGAGAAGGCGTTGCGCGCGAGGGCGTTGAAGCAGGCCACGGACACGAACCACGACGAGGTATCGACCCACGAGTTGGACTCGAGGTCCAACCGCCGGTGGTTGCAGGCCACCCGGAAGTTGAGCGCCTCACCGCCGTCCCTGGTGTTTCGCAGGATCAAATCGGTGACGACGGTGCCGGTGAGCATCGAGAACGCCGCGAACATGTGTTTCTCCCCTCCTGATTCGATCGGCGCGGGCTGCGCGATCGACCTGAATTCCAGAGTGCGGCCGAAACGGCGTTTTGCTACCGCGACTTTCGCGTCTGTGGATGAATCGGCGGTCTGTGGACAACTCGGCGTCGCGGACCACCCCGGAGGCCGAACTTGTCGGAGGTGGGTGCTAGAGGCTCGCGGGATCGGTGTTCGCGCCGCACACCACAACCACCGGTCGCTGCCCGGGGTCGGGAACGTACGCGCCGCTGCGGATCGCGGCGAGCGCGGCCGCGCCGGCCCATTCCACGACGATGCGGAACTCGCGCCACAGGTAGCGGCGGGCGGCGACGATGTCGTCGTCGCTCACCAGCGCCGACCCGATGCCGGTGCGCCGGGCGACGTCGAAGGCGATGTCGCCCAGCCGACGGGCGCCGAGGGCGTCGGCCGCGATGCTGTCGATCTCGACGTCGACGGGTTCGCCGGCCTGCAGCGCGTCGTGCAGGGTCGGGATGCCGACCGGTTCCACCCCGATCACCTGCCGGTCCGGGAGCGCAGCCGCTATACCCGCAACGAGTCCCCCGCCGCCGACCGCGACGAGAACCGGATCCGAGCCGGGCACCTGCCCGTCGAGTTCGAGGCCGATGACGCCGGCCCCGGCGACGACGTCGGGCAGGTCGTAGGCGTGCAATTGCAGCGCGGCGCGTTCGCGGGCGAGGTCGCTGGCGTGCGCGTACGCCTCGGGGTAGCCGTCGCCGTGTGCGATCACCTCGGCGCCGAGCTCCCGCAGCAACGCGACCTTCGCGGCGGGCGCGTTCACCGGCACCACGACGACGCACCGCGCCCCGACCATGCCGGCTGCGTGGGCGGCACCGATCGCGGCGTTGCCGCCGGAGGCGATCACCACCTCGTCGGGCCGGTCGGTCGCGGCGAGCAGAGCGTTGAGGCTGCCGCGGACCTTGAACGACCCGCCGATCTGGGTCTGCTCGAGCTTGAACGTCACCGGCACCGGGCCGCCCGGACCGTCGACGTTCGCAGCGAGGACGGGTGTGCGTCGTACCCGATCACCGAGGCGCTCGCGGGCGGCGAGGACGGAATCGCGATCGATCACCAGATCACAGACCGGCTTCCTTGTCTCGGCGCGCCAATTCCGCGAACATCGCGTTGTGGGCCGCCAGGGCCGCGTCGTCGTCGCGGTCGGCCAGCCGGTCCATCCGGTGCGCCGCGCGTTCGTCGCTGCGCGACCACTGGATCAGCAGCGCAAGCATGACGATGACGAGCGGCATCTCGCCCGTCGCCCACGCGATGCTGCCGCCGAGGCGTTGGTCCTCCAGCATGTCCGAGTTCCACGGCAGGCCGAGGCCGCGATAGAACGCACCACCCATCACGGTCGTCATGCTCATCAGCGTGATGCCGAAGAACGCATGGAACGGTAGCGACCCGAACACCATGGCGAGCTTGGTGATCGGTTGGATGCGCCGCGGCGCGGGATCGATCCCGATCACGACCCAGTAGAAGAGATATCCGCTGATCAGGAAGTGCAGCATCATGAACAGGTGAGCGGCGTGCGAGTCCACCATCGCGTCGAAAATGCCGCCGAGGTAGAGCGCGTAGAACCCGCCGACGAACATGATCGACGCGATCAGCGGGTGGGTGAGGAAGCTCGAAACCGGGTTGTGCACCGCCGCGAGCAGCCACTCCCGCGCGCCGGGGATGCCGTCGCGGCCGGCGGGCGGTAGCGCCCGCAGCGCGAGCGTGATCGGGCCGCCGAGCACCAGCAGGATCGGCGCGAGCATCGAGAGCGCCATGTGTACGCCCATGTGCATGCTGAACATCGCTGGCGCGTACCGGCCGACGCCCGACGACGTCGCGACCAGCAGCACTAGACATCCCAGCAGCCACGCGAGCGTACGCCCGCGCGACCAGGCGTCGCCGCGGCGAACGAGCCGTCGCACGCCGAGCAGATACAGCACCGCGAGCACGATCGCCACGACGCCGAAGATCAAGTCGAAGCGCCAGTCGTACAGCAGGCGGGCCACCGTCGGCGGACCGGCGAGGTCGTAGCCGAGGGCGACCTCGGTGCGGGACGGCTCGGCCAAGCTGCCCGCGGGTGGTGGGGTGCGGCCGAGGCCGACGGCGAGGCCGATGGTCGCCGCGAAGAGCAGCGCCTCGACGCCGGCGAAGCGGATGAATGCAGAACGCGAGGTGGGGTCGGCAGCGAGCGCCGGGAGCGCCTTGCGGCGCTGCGCGAGGCCGAGGCAGCCGATCGCGACCAGCGCCAAGGCCTTCGCGAGGACGAGGCGACCGTACGTCGTGGTGAAGACGTCACCGACCGGGATCCGGACCAGCGCGTTGATCAGCCCCGACAGCGCCATGACGATCAGGGCGACGGTCGCGACATGGGAGAACCGGCGCGCGGCGACGTCGGTGTGCGCGCCGCCCCGGCGCGCATGCACCAGCACCGCGACCAGGCCACCGGCCCACAGCGACGCCCCGACGAGGTGCCAGATCAGGCTGTTCGTGGCGACGTCGTGCGCCCCGCCCGCCGACGAGTGCCCGGTCAGCGCCAGCGGCATCAGAGAGAGCAGACCGAGCCCGAGCAGGATCGGCGTCCACCCCCAGCGCAGCGCCGTGCGGCACCCGATCACCAGCAGCAACGCCAGCAGCGCGGTCCACAGCCAGGTGTCGGCCGCCTCGACCTGCCCGAACGCGAGCCACAGGTTCCTCGGCACCACCACCTCGCGCAGCGGCTGCCCGGACGCGTCGGAGATCGACAGCGGGATCAGCAGCAGCGCACACCCCGCCCACACCAGCGCCGCGTTGCCGGCGATCCGCAGCGACCGGTAACCGTCGGCGTCGAGCACCCCACTCGGTTGCGGCGGCACCAGGAACGCGGACAGCAGCAGCGACCCGATCGCGACCACCGCCGCCCCCTCCCCGATCGCGCGCAGCGCCGGCAGCCCGTAGGTGGTGACGGGTCCGGGATCGGGGATGCCGAGCAGCACGAGAGCCTGTGCCGCCGACAGTCCCACGACGAGCGCAGCGACCGTCGCGCAGATCAGCGCGGCCACGACGAACAGCGCCGCCGAGCCCGAGTGCGTGGTCCGCGTGGCGCTCCGCGAAGACGCGACTTCGGGTGATGCCATGCCTGAAAGTCTAGGAGGCCCGGCCGCGAGCGCACCTATCGGCGGGGCTCTCGGCGAGGGCGGGCAGGACGTCGCGCAGAGTGGCGATCGAATGTGCGGGCAGGAAGGCGTCGCAGTAGGGCAGCGCCGCCGCCATCGCCCCGACCAGCGGGCGGTAGGCGGGGTCGGCGGCGCGGGGGTTGAGCCAGACGACGCGATGGGCGCGGCGGCGCACCCGGGCAATCGCCGTGGCCAGCGCGGCGGGGTCGTCGCTGTCCCAACCATCGGAGCCGATCACCACGACGGCGCCGCGCAGTGCCGATCCGTGCGGCGACGCGAGGACCGTGCGCAGGCTGGCGGCGATGTGGGTGCCGCCGTAGCGATCGGTGACGAGGCGGTTCGCCCGGGCGATCGCGACCTCCGCGCTGCGGTGCGCGAGCACCGGGGTGAGCCGAGTGACGGTGGTGGCGAACGCGAACACCTCCGCGCCCCGATCCCTACGGCGCACCGCGGCGCGCATCAGGTGCAGGTACGTCGACGCGTACGGCTGCATCGACCGACTCACGTCGCAGATGAGCACGATCCGCCGCGGACGACGCCGGGGCCGCGAGCGCACCAGCCGCATCGGCTCCCAGCCGGTGCGCCGGGCGGCGTTCATCGACGCCCGCAGGTCCACGGACGGTCCATGCGGATGCGCCTCGCGCCGACGGGTGCGCCGCTGCGGCCAGTGCGCCGCCGCGTGCTCGAACCAGGCACCGATCAATGCCAGGTCCGCGGCGTCGAAGGCGGCGAACGGCTCCCCTTCGCGCGCGACGATCCGGCTCGGGAGCACATCGGGCACCGCACGGGTCGCGTCTGGGTCCGCGACTGTGTCGATAGTGACGGCATCGCGCGGCCGCGTCACCCACGGCACCGCCGCGCCGGCACCACCACGCCCGGCAACGCCGCCGCGCCCGGCAACACCACCGCCGCGGCGGGACCGGGCATCGACGCCGGTGCGCCGCGCGGTCGGGTCCAGCGCAAGCACTGCGTCGTCGAACACCGCCGCGAACACGGCATCGAACGCGGGCAGGTCCTCGGCGCGGCTCACCAGGCACAGCCGCGCCGTCCAGTACAGCCGCTCACGGTCCGCGGGCAGGTCGTGACGCAGCGCGGCGACGAACACCGCCGGACCGTCCGCGGACACGACGACGCCACCGCGGCGCATCCGGTCGACGAGTGCGACCGCGAAGGCGGCGAGGTCGACGCCGGCGAGCAGGACGCTCATCGGGCGGAGAACTCGTCGAACGCCCCGGCGATCGCGACCCGGTCGTCGGGTGACTTGGCCAGCGCGCCGAGGCTGACGGCGGGCAACTCGTGGACGAGGTCGCCGACCCCGAGCGCGACAAGCGCGGACACCCAGTCGATGGTCTCCGCGACGCCGGGCGGCTTGTCCAGGTCGAGCGCGCGGGCATGGGCGACGAAGCGGGTCGCGTGCTCGATCAGTGCGTCGGTCGCGCCGGGCACTGTGCGACGCACGATCGCCACGGCCCGTTGCGGATCCGGGTAGTCGATCCAGTGGTAGAGGCAGCGCCGCCGCAACGCGTCGTGCAGGTCGCGGCTGCGGTTCGACGTCAACACCACCACCGGCGGCACACGGGCAGTGAACGTGCCGAGTTCGGGCACCGTCACCGCCGCCTCGCCGAGGAACTCGAGCAGCAGCGCCTCGAATTCGTCGTCGGCGCGGTCGATCTCGTCGATCAGCAGCACCGGCGGGTGCGGCCCGCGATACCGGACGCAGCGCAGGATCGGCCGCTCGGTGAGGAACTCCTCGGTGAACAGGTCGGCCTCGCTCAGCGCCGCGCCGCGCGACTCGGCGAGGCGGATCGCGAGCAGCTGGCGCTGGTAGTTCCAGTCGTAAAGCGCCTCGTTCGCGGTGAGGCCCTCGTAGCACTGGATCCGCAGCAGCGGCACACTCAGAACGGCGGCGAGGGTTTTGGCGGCGGTCGTCTTCCCGACGCCGGGTTCGCCCTCGAGCAGCAGCGGTCGGGCCAGGGTGGTCGCGAGGTAGATTGCCGAAGCGGTGCCGACGTCGAGCAGGTGGTCGTGCGCGTCGAAGCGCCGGGTCACCTCCTCGATGTCGGCAAACGCGGACTCAACCATTCGCGTACGCCGTGCGGCACCCCGGGCCGCAAAACCAGTGATCGACGCCGTCGCGAAGCACGTGCGGGGTGTCGGCCGTGACGACGACGGTCATCCCGCAGACCGGATCGACCACCTGCCGCGGCGCGGTGGCCGTCCCCGGCGTGACCGCGAGGCCGTCGAGTCGCACCGCCTTGATCAGCTCGGCGACGATCGAGACCGCGATCTCCGCGGACGTCTTTGCGCCGATCCACAACCCGACCGGGGTGTGCACGCGGGCGCGTTCGTCGTCGGTGAGGTCGAGTCCGGCGACGACGGCCTTGCCGCGTACCGGGCTGGCGACGAGACCGATGTAGCCGACGCCGGCGTCGAGCGCGGACCGGATCGCCGCGGACTCCGCGCCGCCGTGGCTGGCGATCACCACCGCGGTCGCGCCGCTCATATCGCCCGCACCCACCTCGGTGACTTCCGTGACGAACCCCAGCATCTCCGCCATATCACGCAACGCGCCGACGATGGGCGTCCCACCGCACAGCCGAAGCAGCGGCGCCGGCAACTGCGGTTCGAGGAAGATCTCGAGCGCACCGCCGGACAGGCACGGATTGACCACCACCGCCGCGCCGGGTGCGTCCGGGAAGTGCACGTCCCCGTCGGGTAGCACGCGCAGCAGCACGCTCTCATTGGTCTGCAGCGCCCCGAGAGCGGCCTTGCGGACCGAGTTCTGCGCGCACTGCCCGCCGACGAAACCCTCGATCGTCCCGTCCGACAACAGGATCGCCTCATCGCCCGGGTGCGCGGACGTGGGCTGCTGGGCGCGCACGACCGTCGCGTGCACGAACGGCGTGCGGTCGCGGACCAGTTGCGCGGCACGCGCGGTCAGGTTGTTCATCTGCACCACTTTCAGATCGGCGGGGTCGCGCGGCCCTGCATGGCCTCCCACACCCGCGACGGTGTGAGCGGCATGTCGGCGTGGCGAACCCCGAACGGCGCCAACGCATCCACCACGGCGTTCACCACCGCCGGCGGTGACCCGACGGTCGCGGACTCGCCGATGCCCTTGGCGCCGATCGGGTGATGCGGCGACGGTGTGACGGTGAACCCGGTCTCGAGGTGTGGCACCTCGAGCGCGGTGGGGATGAGGTAATCCATCAGCGAGCCGCCGAGGCAGTTGCCCCATTCGTCGAACGCGATGATCTGCATGAGTGCCATGCCGATCCCGTCGACAATGCCGCCGTGCACCTGGCCCTCGATGATCATCGGGTTGATCCGGGTGCCGCAGTCGTCGACCGCGAGGAACCGGCGCACCTTCACCACCGCCGTGCCCGGATCGATGTCGACCACACAGAAGTACGCACCGTAGGGGTAGGTGAGATTCTCCGGGTTGTAACAGATCTGGGCCTCGAGCCCGCCCTCGATGCCCTCGGGCAGGTCACCCGCGCCGTGCGCGCGCATCGCGATGTCCTGGATTGTGACCGAGGCGGACGGGTCGCCCTTGACGTGGAAGGAACCCTTCTCCCACTCCATGTCGGCGACCGAGGCCTCGAGCATGCCGGAGGCGATGATCTTCGCCTTGTCGCGGACCTTGCGCGCCACCAACGCCGCCGCCGCCCCCGACACGGGCGTGGAGCGACTGCCGTAGGTGCCGAGACCGAACGGGGTCTGGTCGGTGTCGCCGTGCACTACGTCGATGTCGTCGGGCGGGATGCCGAGTTCCTCGGCGACGATCTGCGCGAACGTCGTCTCGTGCCCCTGCCCCTGCGTCTGCACGGACAGTCGCACCACGGCCTTGCCGGTGGGATGCACCCGCAACTCGCACCCGTCGGCCATGCCGAGTCCGAGGATGTCCATGTCCTTGCGCGGCCCGGCACCCACCGCCTCGGTGAAGAACGCCATGCCGATGCCCATCAACTCGCCGCGTTCGCGTTTCTCGGCCTGCTCGCGACGCAGCTCGTGGTAGCCGATCATGTCCATCGCCTTGCGCAGCGTCATCTCGTAGTCGCCCGAGTCGTACACCCAGCCGGTCTTGCTCTGGTACGGGAACTGTTCTGGCCGCAGCAAGTTTCGCAGACGCAGTTCGGCTGGGTCGAGCTTCATCTCGAACGCGAGACAGTCGACGAGGCGCTCGACGAAGTACACCGCCTCGGTGATCCGGAACGAGCACGCGTAGGCCACGCCGCCGGGCGCCTTGTTGGTGTACACGGCGGTCATCGAGCAGTACGCGGCCTCGAGGTCGTAGCTCCCGGTGAACACGCCGAAGAAGCCCGCCGGGTACTTCACCGGGGCGGCGGTGCCGTTGAACGCGCCGTGGTCGGCGAGCACCGTGGAGCGTATCGCGAGGATCTTTCCCTCGTTGGTCGCGGCGATCTCGCCGAGCATGATGTAGTCGCGGGCGAACCCGGTGCTCGTGAGGTTCTCGCTACGATCCTCCATCCACTTCACCGGCTTGCCGAGCAGCAGGGACCCGACGATCGCGCACACGTAGCCCGGGTAGATCGGCACCTTGTTGCCGAAGCCACCGCCGATGTCCGGCGAGATCACCCGGATCTTGTGTTCGGGGATGCCGGCGACGAGGGCGTACAGCGTCCGGTGCGCGTGCGGGGCCTGGCTCGTGGTCCACAGCGTGAGCTTGCCGGTCACGCGATCCAGGTCGGCGACCGCGCCGCAGGTCTCCATCGGCGCGGGATGCACCCGGGGATAGACGATCTCCTGCTTGACGACAACGTCGGCCTTCGCGAACGCGGCCTCGGTGGCGGCGGCGTCGCCGGTCTCCCAGTCGAACACGTGGTTGTCGGTCTTGCCGTCGAGGTCGGTGCGAATGACCGGCGCCTCGGGCGAGAGCGCGGTGCGCATGTCGACCACCGGGTCGAGCACCTCGTAGTCGACGTCGATCAGTTCGAGGGCGTCGCGGGCGGAGTAGCGGTCCTCGGCGACGACGAACGCGACCTCCTGGCCCTGGAAGCGGACCTTGTCGGTGGCGAGCACGGCCTGCACGTCGTTGGACAGCGTCGGCATCCACGCCAGGCCCTTGGCGGCGAGGTCGGCGCCGGTGACGACGGCCTTCACCTTCGGATGTGCCTGTGCCGCCGTGGTGTCGATCGACACGATGGTGGCGTGCGCCATCGGTGCCCGCAGGATCGCGAGGTGCAGCATGCCGGGCAACGCGATGTCGTCGACGTAGGTGCCGCGGCCGCGGATGAACCGCGCATCCTCCTTGCGCAGCATTCGGCCGTGTCCGCACGGCTTGTGGTCGTTGTCGCGCCACTCCGGGTCGGCCTGGAAAGCCCTGGCATCCTTTGGGGATTCGAGAGTGGTCACTTCGCTGCCGCCTCCAATTCGGTGTCGGCGGGACGATGCCCGGCCGCCCACTGCACGGACCGCACGATCGTCGTGTAGCCGGTACAGCGGCAGATCTGGCCCGAGATCGCCTCCCGGATGGTGGGTTCGTCGGGATCGGGGTTGCGGTCGAGCAGGGCGCGGGCGGTCATCATCATGCCCGGCGTGCAGAACCCGCACTGCAGGCCGTGGCACTGCATGAACCCCTCCTGCACCGGGTCCAGCGTGCCGTCCACCTCGAGGCCCTCGACGGTGCGCACCGCGTGCCCGCTGGCCATCACTGCGAGCATGGTGCACGACTTGACGGGTTCGCCGTCGACGGTGACGACGCACGTGCCGCAGTTGCTGGTGTCGCAGCCCCAGTGAGTCCCGGTGAGCCCCAACTGGTCCCGCAGGAAGTGCACGAGCAGCATGCGCGGCTCCACCTCGGCGGTGACGGGTTCGCCGTTGACGGTGAGATCGATCTGCATCATGGTCTGTCTCCCCGGTTCAGCCACGCACGCGCTGGACGGCGCGGCGCAGGGTGCGGATGGTCAGTTCGGAGGCGAGGTGGCGTTTGTACTCCGTGCTCCCCCGCATGTCGGTGGGTGGGTCGCAGGCCCGCGAGGCCATCCGTCCCGCCTCCGCGTAGGTGTCCTCCGTCGCCGGCTTTCCGGCCAGGTACTCGCCGATCGCGGCGACGGCGGCGCGGTCGGGAACCACCGCCGTCAGCCCGATCCTGGCGTGCGTGATGATGTCGCCGTCGACGGCCACCGCCGCGCCCGCGGCGGCGACCGCCCAGTCACCAGCGCGACGGTCCACCTTCTCGTAGGCGCTCGACGCGTGCAGCCGCAGCGGCACGATGACCTCGGTGAGCATCTCGTTGGACGCGAGCGCGGTCTCGTACGGTGAACGGAGGAACTCGTCGATGCCGATCTCACGGGTGCCGTCGGGCCCGCGCACCACGCAGGTCGCGTCGAGGACGGAGCAGACGGTGGTCAGGTCCTCGGCGGGGTCGGCCTGGCACAGCGAGCCGCCGATGGTGCCGCGGTTGCGCACAACGGGATCGGCGATCACGCGTTCGGCATCGCGGAAGATCGGGCAGACCGCGGCGAGGTCGTCGGATTCCAGGATCTGGCGGTGGCGCACCATCGCCCCGAGCCGGACCCGGGTCGGCTCGACGGCAAGGGTGCCGAGTTCGTCGGTGAGGTCGTTGATGTCGATGAGGTACTCGGGGTTGGCGAGGCGCAGCTTCATCATCGGCAGCAGGCTGTGGCCGCCGGCGACGAGCCGAGCCTCCTCCCCGAGCCGGTCCAGCAACCCGACGGCATGCTCGACGCTGGTAGCACGTTCGTACTCGAATGGCCCTGGAACCTGCATGTGACACACCTCACACCTTTGGGGGAGATCCCCAGGGTGCAGGCGTTATCGGTCGCTCGTCAAGGAGTGGTTAAGGAATCGCTTAATCCGGCCTCGTGGTGCAGCTCGTGCCGGTGGATGCGGCCGCCGGACTCCGACAGCGGGCTCCCGCTACCGCCCCACTGCCGCGCCACGATCTCGGCCGCGATCGACACCGCCGTCTCCTCCGGGGTGCGCGCGCCGAGGTCGAGCCCGATCGGGCTGGCGAGCCGGTCGAGTTCGGTCTCGGTCAGCCCGGCCTCGCGCAGGCGCGCCATGCGGTCGTCGTGGGTGCGCCGCGACCCCATCGCGCCGACGTAGGCCACCGGCAGGCGCAGCGCGACCTCGAGCAGCGGGACGTCGAACTTGGGGTCGTGCGTGAGCACGCAGATCACGGTGCGTTCGTCCAGCGCCCCGGCCTCGGCCTGCGCGGTGAGGAAACGATGCGGCCATTCGACGATCACCTCGTCGGCGCCGGGAAAGCGGGCCTTCGTCGCGAACACGGGCCGCGCGTCGCACACCGTCACCCGGTAGCCCATGAACGAGCCCTGCCGCGCGACGGCCGCCGCGAAGTCGATCGCCCCGAACACCAGCATCCGCGGCCGCGGCGCGTAGGCGGCGACGAACACGCGCATCCCCTCGCCGCGGCGCTGCCCGTCCGGGCCGTAGGTGAGCACTCCGCTGTGGCCGGCAGCGAGCAGGCCGCGAGCGTCGTCGACGATGGCGTCGTCGGCGCGCGTCGATCCCGCCGACCCGCTCGCCTCGTCCGGGCGAACCACGATCCGCCGACCGATCCAGGACGCGTCGGGATGGTCGATGACGGTGGCGACGCCGACCGGCCGGTGCGCCTCGATGTCGGCGGCGATGTCGCCGAGTTCGGGGAACGAGGCACGCGAGACGGGTTCGACGAAGACGTCGAGGATGCCACCGCAGGTCAGCCCGACCGCGAAGGCGTCGTCGTCGCTGACGCCGTACCGCTCGAGCACCGGACTGCCGGTGGTGACGACGTCGGTGGCCAGGTCGTACACCGCGCCCTCGACGCAGCCGCCCGACACCGATCCGGCCGCGCTGCCGTCGGGGGCGACGACCATCGACGCGCCGGGCGGGCGGGGCGCGGAGCGGAACGTCGCCACCACGGTGCCCACGCCGGCGGTGCCGCCGGCCTCCCAGATGGCCATGAGCTCGGGTAACACGTCTCGCATCGACACGCCTTTCTGGTCGCTACCCCATCGTAGGGCGCCCTAGAAACAGACCGTTGGACTTCCACGTACTGTCAAAACGTGACACCTGCACAGTTGCGGGCGTACTCCGCAGTCGTCCGGTTGGGTTCGGTCCGAGCCGCCGCGCAGGAGTTGGGCGTGTCCGACGCCGCGGTCTCCCTGCACGTTGCCCAGCTCCGCAAGGAACTCGACGATTCCCTGTTCAGTCGGGTCTCGACCGGATTGGCGTTCACCCCGGGTGGGCTGCGGCTGGCGAGCCGGGCGGTGGAGATCCTGGGACTGCAGAGGCAGACCGTGATCGAGGTCAGCGAGGCGGGTCACGGTCGCCGGTTGCTGCGGATCGCGGCGTCGAGCTCATTCGCCGAGCACGCGGCGCCCGGCATGATCGAGCTGTTCGCCGCCCGCGCCAACGACCTGTCGGTCGAGTTGAGCGTGCACCCCACGAGCCAGTTCCGCTCGCTGGTGGAGTCGCGGGGCGTCGACATCGCGCTCGGCAGCCGGATCCCGGACGTCACCCCGGCCATCGCGGTGCGCCCGTTCCTGAAGTACCAATTCATCGTCGTCGGTGCAGCGTCGGTTGCCCGGATCCGCGAGGCGAACTGGTTCCTCGGTCCCAGCGCCGGCAACGTCGACGGCACCACTGCCCGGATGCTGCGCGACCTCGGCATTCCCGAAGCGCGGCAACGCATCTTCCAGAGCGACGCGGCAGCCGTCGAGGAGGTGCAGCGTGTCGGGGGCCTGACCCTGGTCATCGGCTTCACCGTCGCCGCCGACCTCAAGGCGGGGCGCCTGGTGCGCGTCGAGGGCCCCGGTCTGCACCGCGACGGCGAGTGGTGCGCGATGACGTTGCCCTCGCACGCGCAACAGCCCGCGGTCGCGGAACTGTTGCGGTTCATCAACACCCCGCGCTGCACCCAGGCGATCATCCGCGGCAGCGGCGTCGGGATCCGGCGGTTCCGGCCCAAGGTGCACGTGACGCTGTGGAGTTGAGTGGGTCGGTCGCAGGTCACGCCGCGCATGTTCTGTACGCGCCGCACACGTTGCAACATGTGCGGCGTGTGCAGAAGGTGCGCGGCGTGGTGAGTTGCGGCCACAGACACACGGGCGGGCGTTCATGCACGCGGGGACGATAGGATGCGATCCGCGCCTCCGTAGCTCAGGGGATAGAGCAGCGGCTTTCTAATCCGCTTGTCGCAGGTTCGAATCCTGCCGGGGGCACAAACCCACCTGCATTACCCGGCCAAGGCCGCCGAACCCGCCGTCTCGGGCGGAGCTAGAGTCCGCAGTCGTCTGTTCCGTATGCTGTACTTGGGTCGTTCACGTCACTGATAGCTTGAATGGGCCACAGCGCCGAGCGACCGGCGGCGATACGTTGCACCAATCGAGAACTGGAATGACGTTATGACACGCAGTGAGTTCCGTGAGCGCGTCGAGCGTTGGCGCGCGCTGCCCGAGGCGGAGAAGACCACGCGACGTCGCCGTGCCGTCGTCGACCAGGCCATCGGTTCGATGGCGATGGAGGACGAGCCGGTGTCAGCCGCTTGGGAGTCCTCGGCGCGACGACGCCTTCCGGCCGGTTTCGCTCAATAGTCTTCGATCGCGGTAGTCGTCGATGGATCTGGAGGACACCACTTCAACGACCAGGTACTTCAACACGGTCTTTGGCCCGAAGAGCTACACAGAGGTTGCCGACGTTATCGCGGAGCACCTGGTCGTCCTGCTCGACGAAGTCGCCCAGGGGCAATTCCAGTCCGCCCCTCTGGGGGTCGAACTGTTGCGCACGATTCACGAGCGCCTGCTGAGTGGAGTGATTCCCGATATGGCCGGCCGATGGCGATCCAGCGCGGTGCGGGTAGGCGGCCACTATCCACCCGAGCACTTCCACGTCGATCGAATGATGCGCGAATGCTTCGACAACATCGAATCGAGACTCCACCACGCGCGCAACGACATTGATCTTCAGGTTGAGGCTCTGGCGTACGCCGAGGCCGAGATTCTGCACGTCCACCCGTTCCAGAACTTCAATGGCCGTGCAGTCCGGGTGTTCCCCACGGAAATGATTCGCCGGTTGGACTTCCCGGTCACGGACCTGCATGTCGCGCGCGACACGCAAGCCTTCGACGCGTATGTGGCCGCACTTCGCGAATACGACGCATATCGTTCGCTCCACCTGCTATGTGCATTCTGGCGCGAATATCGACTCGCTTAGACCGGGCGGTCGAGTGCCAATCGTCCAGGTTCCCCGTGGTCAAGTTGACGACCGTTCCCGTCAGCCCGCTCGCCGCGCCGGAGTCGACGAACACCGCCGCGTTCACCAGATACGCGAGCGTCATGAGCCGGCGCGGATGTGTCCGGCTCGCGAGCATCTCCTGCCATTGTTCCCAGGTCAGCCCCGTGGCCGTCGCCCGCGGTTCGTACGCGTCGCGGATCGTGTTCGTCTCCGGCGTCGCCTGCGGTCGCAGCGCGACGACGCGGATTCCGCCTCCGAATACGGCGACGGCAGCCGATCCAACGCCGCAAGCCGGTTCACTTCTCCAGTCACCACACAGCGTCTCCCCGACCCCGCTCGATCGCTCGGGTAGCGCACCGCCCCAATTCACCGGCCCACAGCCGGTAGGCGGACCGGAAGAACTATGCGCTCGACGCAGCCACTACCCGTACGTCGACCCCACCCGCCCCCGCGCCTGCGCCCGCTCGGCCCGGATCACTGCGGTGACGGCATTGATCAGCGCCAGGTGGGTGAACGCCTGCGGGAAGTTGCCCAGGTGCCGGCCGCTGTGTGGGTCGATCTCCTCGGCGTAGAGCTGCAGGCTGCTCGACGCGGCCAGCAGCTTGCCGCACAGCGTTCGTGCCCTGGGCAATTCGCCGATCGCGACCAGCGCCGACACCAGCCAGAACGAGCAGATGGTGAACGTACCCTCCTCGCCGGACAGGCCGTCCTCGGTCTCGTCGACGCGGTAGCGCAGCACCATGTCGTCCACGGTCAACTCGTCGGCGATCGCAAGCACGGTGTTGCGGACGCGTTCGTCGGTCGCCGGCAGGAACCCCAGCAGCGGGATGAGCAGCACCGACGCGTCGAGGGCCTTCGTGTCGTAGTGCTGGGTGAACACGCCGCGTTCGTCCACCGCGTTGGCGAGCACGTCGGCGCGGATCTCCTCGGCCGCCGCCCGCCACCGCGCCGACAACCCGTCCTCACCGCGCACCCCGGCGATGCGCGCGCCGGCGTTGGCGGCCATCCAGCACGCGACCTTCGAGAAGGTGAAGTGCTGTGACCCCGAACGCACCTCCCAGATGCCCTGGTCCGGCTCACGCCAGTGCTCGAGCGCCCGCTCGACCTGGGTCTGCACGATCCGCCACAGCCGGTCCTCCACCCGATGGTGCGGGCCGGTGTGCAGGTCGATCGCGCGGACCATCGCACCCCAGACGTCGTGCTGGCGCTGGTTGTAGGCGGCGTTGCCGACCCGCACCGGTCGCGCGCCTTCGTAGCCGGTGAGGTTGTCGAGCGTCGACTCCGACAGCACCCGTTCCCCGTCGACGCCGTACATCAGTTGCAGGTCGCCGCCCTCGGCCTCGGCGACGTCGGCAACGAAGCGGAAGAAGTCGTTGGCCTCCCAGTCGAACCCGAGCGCATTCAACGCCCACAGCGTGCCGGCCGTGTCGCGCACCCAGGTGTAGCGGTAGTCCCAGTTGCGTTCGCCACCAGGAGTTTCCGGCAACGACGTAGTCGCGGCGGCGACCACGGCACCGGACGGGGCGAACGTGAGACCCTTCAGCGTCAATGCGCTGCGTTGCAGGTACCCGCGCCATGGGTGGTCGGGGAACTGGCCCCGATCCAGCCAGTGCTGCCAGTGATGGCACGTCCAGCGCAACCTGTGCGTCGCCTCCCGCAGCGTCGTCGGCGGGGAGTGTTCGCTCCACGACAGCGCGACGAACCGGTGCTGGCCCTCCTTGAGCAGCGTCCGCGCGGTCGCCGTCGTCGCCTCGAAACCGATGTTCAGGTCGGTGGTGAGGCGCAATCTCTGGGCGGTTCCCTCCGCCGTGGCAAGCGCCTCGTGGTAGCCGTCGCCGGTGTAGGACCACTGCGGCGGTAACCGGCCGTAGTCGAACGCGGGCGTGCAGTCCACGTTCACCTGCACCTGGCCGTTCACACAGCGGATCACCCGCAACAGCACGTGCGCGGCGTCGTAGTCGGTCGGTGCGCGGCGGTGCGAGTGCGACCGTTCGTGTTCGTGGTGCCACGGCTCGATCAGCAGGGCATCGGTGACGACGAGCCATCCGCCCGGCGTCCACCAACTCGTCTCCATGACGAGCGTGCCTGGAATGTAGCGGCGGGCGGCGGGGACGTGCACGCCGGCCGGGGCGATCCGGAATCGGCCGGCGTCGCGGTCCAGCATCGCGCCGAACACGCTGGGCGAATCCATCCGCGGCAGACAGAGCCACTCGACGCCCCCATCGGGGGCGACGAGTGCGGTGGTCTCGCAGTCGGACAGAAACGCGTAGTCGTCGATCGGCGGAAAATGACTCACACCTGCGTCGAGTTGCTGCGCCACAGCGTCCACGGTGCGCCCGATCGCCGTCCGAGTCAACGCCCCGGTGTCAGACGAACGCGCTCTGCCCGGTCAGCGCACGGCCCACGATGAGCGTGTTCATCTCCCGCGTGCCCTCGTAGGAGTAGATCGCCTCCGCGTCGGCGACGAACCGGCCCACGTTGTGCTCGAGCAGGATACCGTTGCCGCCCATGAGTTCCCGGGCCCAGCCGACGGTCTCACGCATCCGCACGGTGGTGAACGCCTTGGCCAGCGACGAATGCCGGTCCTCGGCACGGCCCTGATCCTGCAGTTGCGACAGGCGCATGCACATCCCCCACGAGGCGGTGATGTTGCCGAGCATCCGCACCAGCAGGTCCTGCACGAGCTGGAAGCTGCCGATCGGGCGGCCGAACTGCTCGCGGGTCTGCGCGTAGGCCAGCGCGTTCTCGTACGCGCCGAGCGCGCATCCGACCGCCATCCACGCCACGCCCGCGCGGGTCACGCGCAACACCTCCGCGGTGTCGGCGAACGAGTTCGCACCGGCGAGACGGTCGGACTCGGGCACCCCCACGTTGTCGAGGGTGATCTCGGCGTTCTGCACGATCCGCAGCGCGATCTTGTCCTCCTGCTTGACGGCGGTGAACCCCAGCGAGGAGGTGTCGACGACGAAGCCCTTGACCTGGCCGTCGGCGACGTCGCGTGCCCACACGACCGTCACATCGGCGAACGTGGCGTTCCCGATCCACTTCTTGGCGCCGTCGAGTACCCAGCCGTCGCCGTCGCGGCGAGCGGTCGTCTGCAGACCGCGCGAGGCCCCCGAGCCGACGTCGGGTTCGGTGAGCCCGAACGAGCCGATCTTCTCCAACCGTGCCATCGCCGGCAGGTAGCGCTCGCGCTGTTCGTCGGAGCCGCACAGATAGATCGACCCCATGGCCAGACCGCCGTGCACACCGTTGAATGTCGCGATCGACGCATCGGTGCGGGCGAGTTCCATCGCGACCATGCCGTCGAGCAGGTAACTGCGCCCGCCGCAACCGAACCCGCGGTACGGGAGTCCGGCGGTGCCGAGTTGCGCGAAGCCGGGCACGATCTCGAACGGGAAACTCGCGCGGGTCCAGTGCTCGTTGACGATCGGCGCGACCTCGGCGGTCATGAAGTCGCGAACCCGGCGCAGGACGGCGCGTTCGTCGTCGTCGAGGAGGTCGGTGAAGTCGTAGAAGTCGATCGACTTTTCGAGGGTGCTGCTCATGGTCGTTCTCCGTGTGTTTCCGGAAGGCGGTCCTGCAGGAAGGACTGAACCACCGGCGCAAGACGGCGCGCGTTGGTCACGAGGTCGATGTGGCCGCCGTCGTGGACGTGCAGCAGGGAGTGCGGCAGCAGCCGATTCATGATGCGGGCGTTGGCGATCGGGACGATTGGGTCGTCGGTGCCGGCGACGATCAGCGTCGGTTGGCGGATGGCGGGCAGCGCGAACAGGCTCGTCCACACCGACCCTGCCAGCAGTTGGTGCAGGTAGCCGAGTTTCGATCCGGCGCGCACCTCCTCGCTGAAGATCCGGGCGACGTCGAGGCCCCGATCGCGCACATCACCGCCGTAGAGATCGCCGGCGATCGCGGCGGCGTACGCGGCGTCGGCGAACCGACGCGGGCTGATCATCTTGGCCAGCACCCTGGGATGGGCGGGGACCATGATCTTGCCGGTCCCGGTGGAGACGAGCACCAGGCGGCGGCACCGGCGCGGGTTCTGAAACGCGAACTGCTGCGCCAGCGCCCCACCCCAGGACAGGCCGAGCACGTCGACGACGCCGTAGCCGAGTTTGTTCAGCACCCGCCCCAGCACCCAGGCCAGGTACGGGAACCCGTAGGGCAGCAGCGAGGTCGGCGACTCGCCGGTGCCGGGGACGTCGAAGCGGACCACGGTGGTCGCGGGGTCGAGGTGCTCGACGAAGGGGTCGAGCACCTCCAGGTTGGCGCCGATACCGTTGCAGATCACCAGCGGTACACCCGTTCCGGGTCGCACCCGCACGCGGATGCGTTGTCCGCCGGCCTTTACGTAGCGTTCGACGTCCGACCCTGCGGGCTCAGTCATTACCGGCGGCGTCCTGTCTGCCGGTGTCACTGTTCGAGCACGTACGTGCCGGGAGCAGGAGCCAGCGCAGGCAGGCCCACGGCGCCGAGACCGACTGGCGCAACAACGAGGGCGCCACTGCGCTCCGCGAGCCACGCCGCATAATCCGGCCACCACGAATCCTTCTGCTTGTCGGCGCGGGCGAGCCACTCCTCCGGGGTGTCGTGTTCGACCTGCGCGATGCGGTAGGACGCCTTCGGGTTGCCGGGCGGGTTGACCAGCGCCGCGATGTGCCCACTGGTGGACAGCACGAACCTGTTGTCCTTGCTGCCCAACAGGGCCGCGCTACGCTGGCAGGCCTGCCACGGCGAGATGTGGTCGGCGATCCCGCCGATCACGTAGGAGTCGGCGGTGATGTCGCCCAGGTCCACCGGCGTGCGGAGCATGCTGACCGATCCGGGCTCGGTGAGCGCGTTGGTGACACCCATCCGCACCAGGTCGCGGTGCAGTCCGGCGGCCATGCGGGTGGTGTCGGCGTTCCAGAACAGCACGTCGAACGGGGCTGGTCCGCGGCCCTGCACGTAGTTGTTCACCCAGTAGCGCCACACCAGGTCGGTCGGGCGCAGCCACGCGAACACCTCCGCCATCGCGGCACCATCGAGGTAGCCCTTGGACTGCGACGCCTTGATCGCGGCCTCGGCGGTGCGCTCGTTCAGAGCCGCGGAGGCGAATCCGGCGTTGCCCTGATCGAGCACCGTCACCGCGAGGGTGAGCCCGGCGACGCGGTCGCCGTGCCCGGTCGCCGACAGGTACGCCGCGACCATCGCAGTGATGATCCCGCCGGAGCAACTCGCCATCAGGTGGGTGGACCCGGCACCGCTGATCGTCTCGACCGCGTCCATCGCCGCGATGATCGCCGCGCCATAGCTGTCCAGGTCCCAGTCGCGGTCCCGCGCAGTCGGATTGCGCCACGATATGGTGAATACCTGCTGGCCCTGGGACAGGAAGTACTCGATCATGCTGCGGCCCGGCGCGATGTCCATGATGTAGTACTTGTTGATCACCGGCGGCACCATCAGCAACGGGATCTCGCGCACGGTGTCCGTCTGCGGCGTGTACTGGATCAACTCGAACACCGGGGTGCGCAGCACGACCGCACCTTTCGTCGCGGCAACGGTCTCCCCCACCACATACGCGTCGGGCTCGACCATTGCCGGTACGCGGGGCTGCGCCGCCATGTCCCGGGCGAACGCCTTCACCCCGCGGACCGCCGACTGGCCACCGGTGTCGATCAGCGCCTTCCAGCCCAGCGGGCTCAGCAGCGGATTGTTCGACGGCGCCAGCCCTTCGGTCAGGTTGTCGATGACGAACTGCATCTTCGCCCGGTCCCGCCAGTCCAGTTGCGCGTCCTCGAGGAGGGTCTGCGCGGTGTCGGAAGCGGCGAGATAGGCCTGCATCGTGCGGCGCAGCAACGGGTTGCCCCGCCAGGCCGGGTCGTCGAAGCGACGGTCACCCCTGACCGGGGCGCGGTCGCACGACCCGGTGACAACGCCACCCAACTCCCGGGCGAGCGCTCCGCCACGCCCGGCGACCGTGCGCGGCCGCGACGCCAGACCGGTCGCAAACCGCGCCCAGGACCGGTCCGGCACCATGCGGGAGGCGAAACTGCGCGTCGACCCGGTCAGCAACATGTCCAGCGGGGCGGCCAAGTCGTCGGGGCGGGGATTCGCTGCCATCAGAAGCTCGGATCGAACGTCGGGATGACGATGTCGCGGCGCTGGATCTTGCCGGTCGCGCCCTTGGGCAGGGCGTCGACGATCCAGACCCGACGCGGGTACTTGTAGGCGGCGAGGCGCTCACGAACGAACGCGATGATCTCGTCGGGATCGATCGCAGCGCGCACCGCGACGGCGGCACCGATGTCCTCGCCCAGCGTGTCGTGCGGGATGCCGACGACGGCGGCCTCGACCACCGCGGGATGCTCGTAGAGCACCTCCTCGATCTCGCGCGGGTACACATTCAGTCCGCCACGAATGATCATGTCCTTCTTGCGATCCACGATGTAGAAGTAGCCGTCGTCGTCCACCTTGCCGACGTCGCCGGTGGCGAACCAGCCGTCGGCGTCGATGGCGGCGGCGGTGGCATCGGGCAGGTTCCAGTAACCCTTCATGACGTTGGGCCCGCTGATCTGGATCTCGCCCGGCTCGCCGACGCCGACCTCGACGCCCGCGGCGTCGACCACGCGCATCGAGACGCCCTCGATCGGGGTGCCGATCGACCCGGCCTTGCGCACCCGGTCGGGGTGGTTGAACGAGGCCACCGGCGACGTCTCGGACAGCCCATAGCCTTCGAGAATCTTTGCGCCGAAAGCCTTCTCAAAGTCGGTGAGGACCTGCACGGGCAACGACGCGCCGCCCGAGATGCACACCCGCAGGCTCGCGGTGGCGTCGGCCGAGAACTGGTCGGCCACGCCGAGGATCGCGGCGTACATCGTGGGTACGGCCTCGAAGACGGTGACCTTGTCGCGGGCCACGACCTCGAGCGCGGTGTGCGGGTCGAACCGCGGCACCAGGGTGAGCGTTGCGCCGACGAGCACGGCGGCGTTGAGCCCGCAGGTGAGGCCGAAGACGTGGAACAGTGGCAGGCAGCCCATCACAACGTCGTCGGGGCCGAGGTGCAGCAGCGTGCGGGCGCAGACCTCGGCGTTGCCGGCCAGGCCGGCGTGGGTCAACTCGGCGCCCTTCGGCTTGCCGGTGGTACCGGACGTGTGCAGCACGACGGCGGTGTCGTCGTCGGCGCGCTCGACCGGTTCGGCCTGCGCCGGCAGGTCGGCGAGCAGGGCGGTCAGTTCGGCGTCGTCGACGATCCAGGCCCGGGCGCCGGCTGCCTCGGCGGCGGGGCGCGCCTCGTCTTCGAATGTGGGGGTGGCGAACAGCGCGACCGCGGCGGTGTTGGTCAGGTAGAACTCGATCTCGCGGGCCTTGAGCAGTGGATTCATCGGCACCGCGATCGCGCCGCGGCGCAGGATGCCGTAGAGGACGACCGCGAACGCCGGGGTGTTGGGCAGGCTGACACCGACGCGGTCGCCGGGTTCGATCCCGGCACGCTCGAGCAGGGTCGCAACCCGTGCGGCGGCCGCGTCGAACTCAGCGTAGGTAATGGTCGACTCGCCGCACTTCAACGCGCTGTGGTCGGGGTTGTTGCGTGCCGCTACAACGAGATTCGTGCTCAAGTTCGTCAAGGTGACGCCTCCGGGATCGGGTTGATTTCTGATACGTCAATCTTCCCGGCTGCATGCCCGGGAAGCGATGGTGGCGGGAACAACGTGACGGGCCCGCGAATGTTGCCGCGCACACCGGCGGTTGGATGCGGGTGGCTACTGTGAGGCCATGGCCGTGGATGCCGAACAGGCGCGATCGACGGATCAGCGCGTACGCGCGCTGGCGGGAGCGCTGCTGGACCGGGTCGAGGAGATCGCGGTCGAGATGACCGACCGGATCTTCGCCGGCGTCGACTTCTACGGGTCCAGCACCCAGGTGAGCCGGGCCGAGGTCACCGCGAGTTGCGCGGCGAACACGACCTACGTATTCCGCTCGATTCGCGGCGAATCCGACATCGACGTCTCGGTCGCCCGCGCCACCGGCGAGGACCGCGCCCGCGCCGGAGCGCCGCTGTCGGCCGTGATGGCGGCGTATCGGATCGGCTTCCGTTTCATGTCGGAGCAGACGCTCGCCCAGGCGCGTCGCGACCCCGGTCTCACGGCCGATGCGGTGCTGGACCTGATGTCGCACATCTTCATCTCTCAGGACGAGTTCACCCAGGCGATGGCCGAGGCCTACCGCGAGGTGGTGACCGCGCGGGCCCTGGGTGACGCGGCCGAGCGCGCAGCGCTGGTGGAGGCGCTGCTGGCGGGGCGAATCACCGACTCGCGCAGCCTGTGGGAGGTCGGCGATGCATTGCGGATCCCCACCCGCGGGCCCTACGTCGTGGTCGCGGCGCGGGTTCCGGAACTCGGCCGGATCGGGTTGCCGGAGATCCGCAGCAAGCTGTACGCGCGCGACATCCGTTCCGCGTGGCGGCTGGAGCCGGATTTCCAGGTCGGGATCGCGCACCTGGGTACCCCGGACCGGCTCTCGACGCTGATCTCGGTGCTGCGCGCGGCCGCGTCGTCCCGCGTGGGCGTCAGTCCGCCGTTCGACGACCTCGTCGGCACCGGGGAGGCGCTGCGTTACGCCCGGCTGGCGACGAGCGGTCGGGCGCACGCGGACTCGCTGGTCGAGGTGTTCGACGAGTCCCCGCTCACGTTGGCGGCGGTCAGCGCGCCGGAGGTGATGACCCGCGTCGGCAGGCGCGTGCTCGCCCCGCTCGACGACCTCCCCGTCGAGGAGCGCCGCATCCTCGTCGACACACTCGAGGCGTGGCTCGACACCGGTGGGTCCGCCAACGAGACCGCCGCGAAGATCTTCTGCCATCCGAACACGGTCCGCCATCGGCTGCGGCGCATCGAGGAACGCACCGGCAAGTCCCTGACGCAGCCGCGCGACGTCGCCGAACTGTGCCTCGCACTCGAGATCGAAAGGCAACTGCCCCGGGACGGTGACGAGTGAGCACGGTCCGCCTGGTCGACCGGTGTTTTCCGGAGGACCCGGCGCTGGATGCCGCGCTGGCGACCGCGTTGCTGCGTCGCGCCTCGCGCGATCCGGGCACCGACCGGGTGGTGCGTATCTACAGCCCCGCACCGACGGTCGCGTTCGGCCGCCTCGACGCCAATCGCCCGCAGTTCGGTGAGGTCGCGGCGACGACGCGACAACACGGGTTCGCGCCGGTGGTGCGTGGGACCGGGGGACGCGCCGCGGCGTATCACGAGCAGACGGTGGTCCTCGAGATCATCGCACCCGACGACGAGGGGCCGGCCGGCGTGAAACCGCGGTTCGGGCGCTTCGCGGGCGACCTCGTCGAGGTGCTGCAGGCCCTCGGCGTCGACGCCCGAATCGGTCCGGTACCGGGTGAGTACTGCCCCGGCGACTGGACCGTCAACGGCGCGGGCCGTGTGAAGCTGGCCGGCACGGCCCAGCGAGTGATGGCGCGGGCGTGGATGATCGGCGCAGAACTTGTAGTCACGAACGCCGACCCGATCCGCGCCGTGCTCGCCGACGTCTACGCCGCGCTCGAACTCGACTTCGACCCTGCCACCGCCGCATCCGTCGCGGACCTGCAACCCGACGTCACCGTCGACTCGGTGCGTTCGGCACTAGTCGCCCATTTCGGTGTGACGGATGCGCTGGTCGTGGACGACGAGCTGGTGTCGGAGGCGCGGACCCTGCGGCACCGCCACGAAGTGGCGCAGTAGCAATCTCTGTGCACAACGCCTTCCGAACGGCGATCATGGCGGTATGGCTCCAATGTTGCCGTCACCCCGCCGCCTCGTCCTCGGCACCGCCTCGGCGGCCGGTACCGCCGTCCGGTTGAGCTACGGCGTCGGCCGGGCCACGGTCAACGGCGCGGTCGGCGTCGTACGGGTGCCGGTCGATGCGGCGACCGCGGCGGCCGAACACGCCGCGCGCGCCGTCATCGCGAAGATCGTGCAGGTGATCGTGGACTCGGTCGACATCACCGCGTTGGTGCGCGACAACGTCGATATCGACGCGATCGCCGAGCGGATCGACCTCGACCGGATCGTCAACCGGCTCGACCTCATCGACCTAGCCGACACCGTCATCGACGGCGTGGATCTGCCACGAATCATCCGGGAGTCGACGACGTCGATCTCGACCGAGGCAGTGAACGGTGCCCGCACCCAGAGCATGCACGCCGACGACGTCGTCGCGAGTGTCGTCGGGCGCCTGCTCGGCCGCGCGCGTGACGAGCCCATCGCGCCGGTCGAACCGAGACCCACGTGAGCCTGCCCGCCCATCGCCCGGCGGGGATCGTCAGCCGGGGAGTCGCGGCTGCGATCGACACAGGAATCGTGCTGGGCGCCATGGGCGGGATCTATCTGGGTGCGACGTTCGTTCGACTCCTGGTGGCGCCCCAGGACTTCCACTTTCCGCACACGAGCACATTGCTGTCCATCACGATGTTCCTGGTCCTGGCAATCGCCTACCTGACGGCCTGCTGGGCGCTGTCGGGGCGGACGGTCGGCGCGGTCGCGATGGGGCTGCGGGTGGTCTCTCGCAACGGGGATCTCGTCGGGTGGCCCCGTGCGCTGCTGCGGGCGACGGCGTGCGTGATGTTCGCGGCTGGGCTGGGGTGGTGCGCGATCGACCGACGCCGTCGGTCGGTGCAGGACATCCTGCTGCATACCGCGGTCGTGTACGACTGGGCACCCGATCCCGAACTGCGGCACGTACACCAGCGGTGAGCGGATTCGGCGCCCGAGCCGACGGTGCTCTGACACAATCGCGTCATGAGTGATCATGTGTACCGCGTCATCGAGGTCGCAGGCTCGTCCAGCAAGGGCACCGATGCGGCCATCTCGAATGCCATCGCCCGGGCCAGCGAAACCATGCGCAATCTGGAATGGTTCGAGGTGGTCGAGACGCGCGGTCACATCGTGGACGGGGCGGTCGCGCACACCCAGGTCCTGGTCAAGATAGGGTTCCGGCTCGACCCGAAGGACTGACTGGCTGCCTCACGGGGCGGGCACCTGAGCCAGCGTCCGCCGGATTCCTTGCGCCGCGACCGAGAGCGCCGACACGAGTTTCGCGCGGTCGCGACGCAATGACGGCACGACGATCCCGAGCGCGGCAACGACGGCAGTGTCCCCCGTGTCCCCCGGGTCACCAGTGTCCCGGCCGTCTTCGGTACCGGGACCACGGACCGGGACCGCGACCGAGCACGCGCCGAGGCTCATCTCCTCGACGGTCTGTGCGAACCCGTGCTGACGGATCGCGGCCAGTTCCCGGCGCAGCCGGCCGGGCGCGGTGATGGTGTACGGCGTGATCCGGGTCAGGTTCGCGAACACCTGCTGCTGCACGTCCGGTGGCGCGTAGGCCAGCAGCGCCTTGCCGACACCGGTGGCGTGCAACGGAAGCCGCCCGCCGACCTCGCTGACGACCGGCACGGACGCGTGGCCGGCGAGCCGATCCAGATAGAGCACCTCGGTACCGTCGCGTACCGCGAAGTGCACGGTGGCGAGGGTGGCGCCGTAGAGGTCGTGCAGGAACGGCGAGGCGGCCGCGCGCAGGTCGGTGCGCGCCGGCGCCAGCTGGCCCAGGTCCCAGAGCCGTCGCCCGACGACGTAGCTACCGTCTTCTCGTTTGGTCAGCGCACCCCATTCGGCGAGGACGGCCACGAGTCGGTAGACCGTGGACAGCGGCAGATCCGCCCGTTCGGCGATGTCGTAGGGCCGCTGCGCGCGGTGGGTGGGGTCGAACGTTCCGAGGATCGCGAGCAGTCGGTCCGACACCCGCGCACCCGGCACCGACACGTTGCCCGCCATATCGCCCCAGCGTACGACCCGTGAGTGGTTGATGGGTCTGCGTCTAATTCTCCCGTCGCTTCGCTCGCCCCGGCAGACTCCACCTACCACTCACGGGTGCGGGGCGGGCAGCGGTTCCTCGACCTCCCCGCGGCCGAGCAGCAGAGCCGCGGCGGGGAACACCAGCACCGTGATCGCGCCCGCCGCGACGAGGACCGACGCGTTGCCTGTGCTCATGTCGCCGGCCTGTACCGCGACCGTGGTGACCGCCACGATGAGTGGCAGCCCAGTGGCCGAGTACAGCGCAACCTGCGTCCGCTCGCGGATGTCGAACACGCCGTAGCCGCCGTCGCGCTCCCACCGCGTCGCGATCAGGACAGGCAGGCCGCGGCACAGCAGCATAAGCGCGATGAACACGACGAGCACCCCGGGTCGGCTGACCACTCCTGCGATGTCGATGTTCATTCCGGAGACCACGAAGAACACCGGGATGAGCAGACCGTAGGCCAACCCGTTCAGCTTCGTCTCGAGCTTCTCGTCTCCGGCGGGCATGAACCGCCGCAGGATGAAGCCGGCCGCGAAGGCCCCGAGGATGATGTCGAGGTCGAACACTGCGGCCAGTGCGATGAGGCTCACGAGCAGCAGCAGGGTCAACCGCACGGTTGTCTGCGAGTTCGAGTCCGCACCGAGACGGACGACGGTCAGCGCGTGCGACCCCTCCCGCAGGATCCGTCGCGGAACCGCGGCGACCACCGCCGCGAGCACGACGAACAGCAGCAGGACAAGGACTTCGGCGCCCGCTCCGTGCGCACCCAGCAGCACCGCCATCGCGATCACCGGCCCCAACTCGCCGAAGGCCCCGTGATTGAGCACCGTGCGACCGAGCCTGGTGTTCACCAGCCCGCGGTCCTGCAGGATCGGCAGCAGCGTGCCGAGTGCGGTGGAGGTCAGGGCGATGGCGACGGCGACCTCCGCGTGCACCTCGGCGATCCGGCTCAGCAGGAAGACGACGCCGAACGCCGTAGCCAGACAACACAGCCAGGTCACCAGGGCGCGCCGTCCGCCGCGGCCCTTGAGTTCGGCGGGGTCGAGTTCGTACCCGGCGAGCAGGAACAGCATGCCCAGGCCGAGTTCCTTGAGCATGTCGATCTCGGGCCCGGCCTGGGCGAGGTCGAGCGCGTACGGACCGATGACGATCCCCGCGACGAGCAGGACCACGACGTCGGGCACGAGGCGGCGCGGCACCGATCCGGCGACCAGCGGCGCCAGCACCGACACCGCAACGATCCAGAACAGTGATACCGCTACGTCGGCCGACATGTTCAGACCCTATCCACCCTGCGCGACAGCTGCCCCGCCCTGCGCGCCGAGCGCGCAGTTGCTGTCGCGAAACCGGCACGACGGGGTCGCAGAAAGTGCGCTCTCGGCGGGAGGCGCTATTCGGCAGTGGGCGTGTCGTCGTCGCGGGCGGGCGCGTCGGTGAGGGCCCTGTCGTCGGTGAGGGCCCTGTCGTCGGTGAGGTCCTTGTCGTCGTCGCGGGCCGCCTTGGCGGCTTCGCGCATCTCGATGCCGTCGGTGACGAAGTCGCCGATCTCGCGGGTGACGTCGCGGACGGCGCCGGCGATGATCGTCGCGATCTTGCCGACGTGTGTCGCGGCGGATTCGGCGATCTCCTGCACCATGTCCTTGTTGCTCTCGAACTTGCCGACCACTTCCGCTCCCCTCACGCTGCTGCCGCGTGGCGCCGCGTCACGATAACACCGGGTTCGCCGGACGGCTTGGTGAAACGGTCCGGCATCGCGAGGCGGAAGATCTTGCCCCAGACAGAACCGATCTGGCGCAGCAGGCCACCGGTGTTGTAGGGCAAATCGTACTTCTCGCACAACGCGCGCACGTCGGGTGCGATCTGGGGGTAGCGGTGCGCTGGCAGGTCCGGGAACAGGTGGTGTTCGATCTGGTGGGAGAGGTTGCCGCTCATGATATGGAACAGCGGGCGGCCCTCGATGTTGGCCGAGCCGAGCATCTGGCGCACGTACCATTCGCCGCGCGTCTCCTCGGCCGTCTCCTCCTCGGAGAAAGTCTGGACGCCGGACGGGAAGTGTCCGCAGAAGATGATCGAATACGCCCACAGGTTGCGCACGAGGTTCGCGGTCGCGTTGCCGAGCAGGGTCGGCATGAACGACGGGCCGGTGAGCAGCGGAAACACGACGTAATCCTTGAGCACCTGCCGGCTCGCCTTGCGCCACCAGCCCTTGACCAGCGGCTTCAGGTCGGCCCAGGACCGCTTGCCGGCGACGACGTTCTCCGACTCGGCGTCGTGCAGCATGACACCCCACTCGAAGAAGACCATCAGCCCGAACGCCCACACCGGGTTGCCGAGATAGTAGGGATTCCACGGCTGCGCGGGGTCCATCCGCAGGACGCCGTAGCCGATGTCGCGGTCGCGGCCGACGATGTTGGTGTAGGTGTGGTGCATGTAGTTGTGCGAGTGCCGCCACTGGTCCGCGGGGCAGACCGTGTCCCACTCGAATTCGCGGGAGTTGAGTTCGCGTTCACGCATCCAGTCGTACTGGCCGTGCATGACGTTGTGCCCGATCTCCATGTTGTCGAGGATCTTCGACACGCTCAGCGCGCCGACGCCGGCGAGCCAGAACGGCGGCAGCAAGCCGAGATACATCAGGCCACGGCCGGCGACCTCGAAGCCGCGTTGCGCCTTGATGATCCGATAGATGTAGGCGCGGTCCTCGTCCCCGAGGTCGGCGACGACGCGGTCGCGCAGGGCGTCGAGTTCACGGCCGAGTTCCTCGACCTGTTCGGCGATGAGCACCGTGATGTGGGCGGGGTCGGTTCGGGACATGCGGACTCCTTGGGGTTCGGAGGGGTCACAGTGGTTTCGGAGGGTCACAGATCGAGCGTCACGTCGCCGACGGGCGCGGAGACGCACAGTTGGATCGGGTGGTCGGGATCGTCGTCGGTCTCGCCGGTGCGCAGGTCACGGACGCGACCCGACGTCTTGGTGGTGGTGCAGGAGAAGCAGATTCCCATCCGGCACCCGTGTTCGGGATGCAATCCGGCGGCCTCGGCCTGCTCGAGCAGGCTCGCGCCACAACTCTCCCGCGACAGCCCGCTCGACGCGAAATGCACTGTGCCGCCGATATCCGTGATCGACGCGAAAGTGGGCGTGAATTCCTCTATGTGCAGACGTGATTCGATCCCGGCGTCGGTGTAGTGCTCCCGCACCGCCCGCATCAGCGTCGACGGCCCGCACAGGTAGGTCTGCGCGTCGACGAACCAGGGCGCGACGGCCGCCAGGTGCTCGGCGGTGAACCGCCCCTGCACATCGCCGTCATCGGTCTCGGTGTAGCCGAACGCGATCCGGACGCCGCCGCGCTTGGCAAGGACGTCGAGGTCGGCGCGGTGCGGGACGGCGTCGGGGCGCTTCGCGTAGTGCAGGAACACGACCTCGCCGTCGTAGTTCTCCTCGGCGAGTGTGCGCAGCATCGACAGCACGGGCGTGATGCCGCTGCCGCCGCTCATCAGGACGAGTCGCTGCGGCCGGGGTGTCGGGAGCCGGAACTCCCCCGCAGCCGGCGCGAGGTCGAGGACCGTCCCGACCTCGGCGTGCCGTTTCAGGTGGCGCGACACGAGTCCCTGCGCACGCACGGTCAGGTCGAACTCCCGCGCATCGTGGGCCGAACTCGCCGGTGAGTAGCAGCGAGTGTGCCGTACCCCGTCCACGACGACGCCGACGGTGACGAACTGGCCGGCGTCGAACCCCTGCCAGTGTCGGGTCGGACGGAGCCTCAGGGTGACGCTGTCGACGGTGCTGTGGCGCACCGCGGTGACCCGGGCGCGCATCTGGCGCACGGACAGCATCGGGTCGAGCAGTTCGAGGTAGCGGTCCACGCTGTGCGGTGTGGTCAAGGTTTCGAGCAGGCGGAGCATCGGTCCCCTCGCTTTCAGTGCACGATTGTACACTGACTAAGTGTGACACCGGGTACCGCACCCCTGTCAACAGCGATGACGGGTGACGGCGGTTACACTCCGGCGGCGACGTTTGTACGCTGTTCGGCATGACGTCCGAGGGATCGACCCGTGCCGCACGCAAGGAGAAGACCCGGCGCGCCCTGCTCGACCAGGCGCTCGATCTCGGCACCGCACGCGGCTTCGGGGCGGTGAGCCTGCGCGAGGTCACGCGGGGCGCCGGCCTGGTGCCGACGGCCTTCTACCGGCACTTCACCTCGCTCGACGACCTCGGACTGGCGCTGGTGACCGAGGCGGCGCGCACGCTGCGGACGACCGTGCGGGAGATCGAGAGGGCGGCGCGGCCGAGCGCCGCGGTCGAGATCCTCGCCGGTCACGTCCACCAGAATCCGTCGCTGCTCGGCTTTCTCGCCCGCGAGCGACACGGCGGTGCGCCCGCCGTGCGGCACGCGATCGCGGACGAGACGACGCTGGTGGTACGGGACGTCACGGTCACGCTGTCGCGCGCCCCGCAGCTGCGCGAGTGGTCCGCCGAGGATCTCGACACCGCCGCGGCGCTACTGGTCGATCTGCTGCTCGAGACGGTCGCGGCGCTCGACGAGTCCACCGACGCTCGCACCACACACCTGGTCACGCAGCGCGCGACCCGCCAGTTGCGGCTGGTGCTGCTCGGGATCAGCGGGTGGCGGCCGCGCCCGGACTGACGTCGTCGCGCGGGGCGGGCACAGGGAGCAGGGCCGCGAGACCGATCGCCAACACGATGACGAGGCCGATGATGCCCGCCCGGTCGGCAGCGAACAGGTAGGCGAACAGCCCGAACAGCATCGGCGCTAGGAACGACACGGCACGGCCGGTCGTCGCGTAGAGCCCGAACATCTGGCCCTCCCGCCCGGGCGGCGAGAGCCGAGCCATGAAGGACCGTGACGCCGACTGCGCGGGCCCGACGAACAGGCACAGCAGCAACCCGACCACCCAGAACGCGCCCGGCCCCGACACCGCCAGCAGGATCGCCCCGAGCACGATCATCGAAGAGAGCGACACGATGATGACGATCTTGGGCCCTAGGCGGTCGTCTAGCAGGCCGGCGCCGACCGCACCCAGCGCGGCAACGACATTCGCGGCGACGCCGAACAGAAGCACGTCGTCGTCGGCGATGCCGTACACGTTCACCGCGAGCACCGCGCCGAAGAGGAATACCCCGTTGAGCCCGTCCCGGAACAGGGCGCTGGCGATGAGGAAGTGGACGGTGCCACGGTCCTGCGCCCACATCGCGCGCACGTCGCGCCACAGCACGCGGTAGGACTCGAGGAATCCCGCCTGCGCGGCGCCGGGATCGGCGCCGGTGCGCGGCACTTCGGGCACCGCGAGCAGGCACGGGATCGCGAACACCGCGAACCACACGGCCGCGAACACCGCGACGAGCCTGATGTTGGTGCCGCCCTCGGTGCTCAGCCCGAGCAACCCGCGGGTGTCGCCGCTGCCGGCGATGAACCCGACGTAGCAGATGAGCAGCAGCACGATGCCGCCGAAATAGCCCATGGACCAGCCGAATCCCGACACCCGGCCGATCGACTCCGGCGTGGAGACCTGGCGCAGCATCGCGAAGTACGGCACCTGCGAGAGTTCGAAAAGCACCGACCCCACGGCGAGGAGGACCAACCCGAGCCACAGGTAGTGGTAGTCGTCGACGACGAGGCTCATCGCCGCCATGGTGACGACGGTGCCCGCGGTCAGCACCGCCAGCGACCGTTTTCGGCTACCGGTCGCGTCGAATCGTTGGCCGCTGACCGGGGCGAGCACGGCGACGAGGAACGAGGCGATGCCCACCGACCAGGCCAGCCACGTGGTCGCCGAGATCGAGCCGGGCAGATCGTCGCCCACGGCCTCGGTGAGATAGACGCTGAAGACGAAGGTCACGATGACGGCGTTGAACGCCGCGGAACCCCAGTCCCACACCGCCCACGACACGATTTCGCGCCGCGTGGGCGCCGCTCCGACGACGTCACTGCTCATGCCGCGAAGCCTAACTGGGTCGACCGAGGAGCCCGCTGGGCGAATACCTCGTGGACGGGGACGGCTACACACTGTACCTGTTCGAGAAGGACACCGGCGGAACCTCGCAGTGCACCGGGGAGTGCGCCACGGCGTGGCCGCCGCTGCTCACGACCGGCGCACCGTCCGCGTCCGGCGACGTCGCGGGTGACCTGCTCGGCACCCTCACCCGGGAGGACGGGTCCACACAGGTGACCTACCAGGGCCACCCGCTGTACCGCTTCGCCAAGGACGAGGATTCCAGCGACACCTACGGCCAGGGCGTCGACGGGTTCGGCGCGCGCTGGTGGGTGGTGGCCCCGACCGGCGACGCCATCGCCACCTCGGGGGAGGCTGTTCCCGGCGGCGGCTACTGACCGTCAGCGCGGTGCCGGCGGGTTCCCGCGCCGCCGCGAACGGGTGGTCGCGGGCGTGGTGGTGTCAGCGGCGGCCGATGCGACCACGCCAGCCGACCAGTGCGATCGCGGCGCCGGCCACCAGAATGATCGGGCCCAGGATCGACCAGGTGACCGTGCCGCTCATCGGGCTGCCGGAGACCGTGCCGAATCCCTGCAGCGAGAACAGGAGGCCGAAAAGCGCAATGATCACGCCGAGTACAACGAGAATGGGTTTGTGCATGGTCGGCCTTTCATCGGCTACCGGTGCACGGTCGATTCTAGTTCGCACGGGTTGGCACGGTTGCCGGTCGAGCGGACAGTGGAGGTGTGCAGCCTGAACGTTCGCCGGTGAGGCAGGGTGCCCCGGTGGGGCGGCGCATCGTGTTGGGTCTGCTCGGTGTCGGGGTGGCCGGCGTGCTCGGCGGCGGCGCAATCCAGAAGGGGCTGGCCGCGGTCCTCGGGCCGCTCGGGACTCACGATCCGACGGGGCTTGTCGGACTGATCCCCGTCGGGGACGGCTTCCGGTTCTATTCCGTGACCTTCGGTGTGCCACGGCGGGATGCCGCCGATTATCGCCTCGACATCGGTGGACTGGTGCAGACGCCGCGCAGCCACACGCTCGCCGACCTGCAGGCGATGCCGCAGACGACCCTGGTGCGCGATTTCCAGTGCGTGACCGGGTGGCGAGTGCCCGAAGTGCGGTGGAGTGGCGTCCGTTTGGGCGATCTGATCGACGACGCCGGCCCAACCAGCGCGGCGACGGCGGTGCGTTTCACGTCGTTCGACGGCACCTACACCGAAAGCCTCACCCTCGAGCAGGCCCGCCGTGACGACGTGATCGTTGCGTTGACGATGATCGGTGACACCGTCACCCATGATCACGGTGGACCGGTGCGGCTGTATGTCGCGCCGATGTACGGCTACAAGAGTCTGAAGTGGCTCTCCGCGATCGAGCTGACCAGCGAGGTCGAACCGGGGTATTGGGAACGGCGTGGCTATT
>DATDBL010000220.1:0-7482 GCA_036524855.1 Aldersonia sp.
CAACGCCCGGCCGACTGTGGCGACATGCTGTCGGACTCAGTTCGTCACAAGCGCGCACGGGCGCCGGTAGCGCTGCACGAAGCGCTGCAGCACGACCGGTGGACAGCTGACATCATGCTGCAGCGCAGCGGCTTTCAGCTCCTCCGCGTCCTCGGGCGCGAAATACCCGTGGTGGGCGTAGACGTCGATGCGGGTGGCAAGACCCGCGGCGTCGAGTTCAGGATGGAACTGCGTCGCATAGGCATTCGCGCCGACCCGGAACGCCTGGACGGGGCACGCCGGCGACGACGCGAGCCTCACGGCGTGCGGCGGGAGCGTCGTGACCGCCTCCTTGTGCCCGACGAAGGCGTCGAACGTTTCCGGCAGCCCGGCGAAGATCGGATCGGCGCATCCCTCATCCGTGAGGGAAACCGTCACCGCGCCGACGGGTTCGCTGTAGGTGCGGTCGATCGTCGCCCCGACCGCGGTTCCGAGTGTGCCGACGCCGTAGCAGCATCCGAGGAACGGGAAGTCCTGCGCGACGACGGCGTCCAGCAGTGTTGCCAGTTCCCGCTCGACGCGTTGTTGCGTCTCGTCCTTGCGGCAGGGGTCGTCGGTGACGTTGTACGGGCCGCCGCCGAGGATGATGCCCGACCAGTCCGCGAGTTCGATGGGACCCAACTCGTCGTGGGTCATCCGGATACGTCGCAGGTCGATTTCGTCCAGTCCGGCGAAACGCATGATGGCGAGGTATTCGTCGTCCGCGGCCGCCTCCTCGGCGCGGACCGACAGGAGGAGAAACGGCGCATGCTCGACGTTCGTTCGCATCGGTTCGGCCTATCGGTCAGGGGTGACCACAGGCACGATACCGAGTCGTCAGGCGAGCGCGCCGTGAATCTGTGCCGCCGCCCGTCGATGGCTGACGGCCCGGAGGAAGGTCGACAACACCCACGTCATCACGGCGTCGGGCACGAGCGCGGCGGGCCGCAGGGCGGACTCGGCGTGAGAGACCTGCAGCGAGGTCAACCGTGACACCAGCGCGACCCGCCGCGCGCGCGTCCGCTCATAGTTGCGCAACGCCGGGGCGAGGTCCGTCCCGGACGAGACCGCCCGGCACAGCATCATGGTGTCGAGCAGGGCCTGGTTGGTGCCCTGGGCGAGGGTGGGCGGCATCGTGTGGGCCGCGTCGCCGAGCAGAGTGACGGGACCGCGGCCCCACACCCGCGGAATCGGGTGCCGGTAGTGCGGAAACGGGGACGGGGCCAAGTCGTCGTCCGTCAGCGTGGCGAGGACGCGGTCCGTGGCGTCGGACCAGCCGGCGAAGCGAGAGCGGATCATCTCGATCGGGCTCTCCGGCCGGGTCGAGTCCGGCGACCACGGCACGTCGAACCACCACTGCAGGTGTGTGCCGCCCGCCGGCCACAGGCCCAGGTTGCCGTGTTCGCCGATGATGATCAGCGCGTCCTGCTCGTCGGCGATCTCCGGCAGCGACACCAGGCCCTGCCAACTGCACCAGCCGGTCGGTGCGGCGTCATTCGTGGCGACGAGGTCACGGATGGTCGAGTGACGTCCGTCCGCACCGATGACGAGGTCGCCGTCTGCGCTGGTGCCGTCGTCGAAGTCGACCCGCACGCCGTCGGCGGTCTCGGTCACCGCGATCGCGCGGGCGTTGCACCGGATGCGCTCGGTAGGGAATCGTTCGAGCAGGCGTTCCAGCAGCACCCGGCGGGGAACCATCCGGGTGGGTGCGCCGAACCTCCTGGTCACCGCGGCGACGTCGAAGGTCGCGACGCGGCGCCCGGAGGACGTCACCACCCGCACGGTCGAGAGTTGCTTGCCCGCATCGCGCATGTCGACGCCCAACTGGTCCAGCACCGTCGCACCGTTGGACCAGATGGTGATCGCCCCGCCGCCGGTGCGTACGGCCGGCCCGCGTTCGAAGACGGTGACGTCGTGACCGTCGCGCAGCAGGCCGCGCGCGGCGGAAATCCCGCCGACCCCGGCGCCGATCACCAGGACGCGCAGCGACCGCTCGTCTCTACCCCGCCAGCTCGCCATGCCATCGAGGGTGCACCCGCTGCGGACCGCGCGAAACCCACCGCAGGGGTGGAATCGGCCACCCGGGTCGATTCGTGTCGATTGCGCTGGGTGCCCGTTCGACCTGAGGATGTGAGGGTCCGAAGGGGATCCGGAAACCGAGGGAGGACGAAACGTGAAGTACATGCTGATCATGCGCGCGACCGACGAGGGCTACGAGTCGATGAAGAACATCGACTTCAACGAAATGCTCGAGACCATGGGTAAGTTCAACGACGAGTTGATTCGCGCGGGCGTGCTGGTCGCGGCGGAGGGTCTCGACGACGCGGCGAAGGGCGTGGTCGTCGACCATTCGTCCGAGACGCCCGTCGTCACCGACGGCCCGTACGGGGAGACGAAGGAACTCTTCGGCGGCTTCTACATTCTCAACGTGGCCTCCCAGGAGGAGGCCGTCGAGTGGGCGAAGCGGCTGCCGGGGATGGGTCTCGGATTCAAGACCGAGATTCGCCGGGTGGCGAGCATCGATGAGTTCCCGCAGGACAACGAGTGGATCCAGAGGGAGCGGGCGTGGCGCGAGGCCACGGGCCAACTCTGAGCCGTGGCCGACCCCACCGGGCGTGACGCGGTCGCCGCGGTCTGGCGGATCGAGTCGGCGCGAATCGTCGGCGCACTCGCCCGCTACACCGGCGACTTCTCGCTCGCCGAGGACCTCGCGCAGGAGGCCTTGGCCGAGGCGCTGGTGACCTGGCCGCGCGACGGCACGCCACGCAACCCGGCGGGGTGGTTGCTGACGGTCGGTCGGCGGCGCGCGATCGACGTGTTTCGTCGCCGCTCCGCTCTCGACGAGCGATACGCCGCCCTCGCCCGCGACCTGGGCGAGGGCGGTGCCGACCCCGACGGTGACACCATGCTCTGGGACCCGGACCAGATCGACGACGACGTGCTCGCGCTGATGTTCATCTCGTGCCACCCGAAGCTGTCGCGGGAGGCGCGGGTGGCGCTGACGTTGCGCGTCGTCGGCGGTCTGACCAGCGATGAGATCGCCAAGGCGTTCCTCGTCCCGACCGCGACCGTGCAGGCGCGGATCACCCGCGCGAAGAAGACGCTCGCGGCGGCGCAGGTGCCGTTCGAGGTGCCGACGGGCGAGGACCGGGCGGCGCGGTTGGGGTCGGTGCTCAGCGTCGTGTACCTGATCTTCACCGAGGGGTCCTCGGCGAGTTCGGGCGCCGACCTGATCCGGCTCGACCTCGCGAGTGAAGCGCTGCGGCTCGCGCGGGTGCTGTCCCGGCTGATGCCGACCGAGTCGGAGGTGCACGGGCTGCTTGCCTTGCTCGAGCTGACGGCCGCGCGGTTCCCGGCCCGTATCGGTCCGGACGGTGAGCCTGTGCTCCTCGAACAGCAGAACCGGTCCCGCTGGGATCACGGCGCGATCCGTCGTGGTCGCGCCGCATTGGCCCGGGCCGTCGAGGGAGGCCGTGGCCTCGGCGCCTACGGCCTGCAGGCGGCGATCGCCGAATGCCACGCCGTCGCGCATTCGGTGCAGGAAACGAACTGGGACCGGATCGCGCTCGTCTACGAGGCACTCGGGCGGCTCGCGCCCTCACCGATCGTCGACCTCAACCGCGCGGTCGCGGTGTCGATGGCCGACGGCCCGGCGGCGGCGCTGCCCATCGTCGACGAACTGGCGGCCGCGGGCGCGCTGTCGTCGTCGCACCTGCTCCCGACCGTCCGCGGCGAGTTGCTCGCCCGGATGCAGCGCCCCGACGACGCCCGAGTGGAGTTCGAGCGGGCCATCGAGTTGTGCGGCAACGATCGCGAGCGCGCGGTGCTGGAGCGCAAGCTCGCCGACTTGGGCTGACGGGGTCCCGTAGAGCGAACATAGGAATACGAGTAGGCGAATTCTTCGACTTGTATTGACAAGTGATGTGACGTGCCTCATAATTTTAGGCATGCGAAACCTCGGAACCTACGACCTCGTCGTGGTCGGCGCCGGCATCGTCGGCCTCGCCCACGCCTACCATGCGGTCGAGCGCGGCTTGACCGTCGCCGTCGTCGACCAGGCCACCGGCGTGGCCGGTGCCTCCGTCCAGAACTTCGGGCACGCCTGCATCACGGCCCAGTCCGGGCCGGCGCGCGAGTTCGCAATCGCCGGGCGTCGGCACTGGCTGGATCTGTCGGCGAAGGCCGGATTCTGGTCCGCCGAGTCCGGCACGTACTGCGTCGCGCGCCACGCCGACGAGCAGGCGGTGATCGACGCCTTCGCCGCGCTGCGCGGACCGGCCGAGGTCCGGCAGTTGACCCGGGCCGAGCTGCTCGACGCGGTACCGGTGGCCGACGACCGCGTCACCGGGGGCATGTACCTGCCCGCCGACCTACAGGTCGATCCGCGTGCCGCGGCCCCCGCGGTGGCGCGGTGGCTCGCTCGGGCCGGAGTCCAATTCTACTGGCGCACAGCGGCCTGCGGGTTCGACACCGGCCTCGTGCACACCTCGCGGGGCACGCTGGCCGCCGAGCACGTCGTGGTCGCGGTCAATCACGACGTCGACCGATTGTTCCCTGAACCCGCCGAACGAGACGGTCTGCTGCGCTGCCGGCTGCACATGCTGCGCGCCCGCATCGACCTGCCGCGACCGCTGCCCGCGCCGCTGTTCACCGGGTGGTCGCTGCTGCGCTACTCGGCCTTCGAGGGACTGCCCGGCACCGACGCCGTCGCGCGCCGGCTGAGCGAGGACTACCCCGACCATGTCGCGATCGACCTGCATCAGATGTACACGCCGCAGCCCGACGGTTCGATCCTGGTCGGCGACACCCATGTTCGCGAGATCAGCACCGAGCCGTTCCAGAGCGAGCGCGGGTTCGCGACGCTGCTCGAGGAGGCGGCGATCCTGTTCGGCACCAACGACATCACCGTCACCGAACGCTGGCAGGGGGTGTACTGCTCGGCGCCGAACACGGAGTTCCTCCTCGAGGAACCGATCCCGGGCGTGCACGTCGCCACCGTCACCACCGGCATCGGCATGACCACCAGCATGGGACTGGCCGAGCATCGCCTCGCGTCGATCCTCGACCGCGTCCCCGCCACCGTCTGACCCGCAGCAACTCCGAAAGACAACCCCGAAAGGCAATCATGACCAGCAACATCGAACTCGTCGTCTTCGACATGGCGGGTACCACCGTGCAGGACGCCGGACTCGTCGAACAGTCGTTCCGTGCTGCCGACGCCCACGCCGGCCTGTCGCGCACCGATGCAGACCGTCAGCGGATGCTCGACTACGTCGCGGAGACCATGGGACAGTCCAAGATCGTCGTGTTCCGCCACCTCGCCCGTGGCAACGAGGAGCAGGCCCAGGCCGCGAACAAGGAGTTCGAACGGACCTACGCCGCGCTCGTCGAGGACGGCCACTGCAGCGCGATCCCGGGTGCGGCCGACCTGTTCGCCGACCTGCGCGTCCGCGGCGTGAAGACAGCCCTGACAACCGGATTCGCGCACGAGACGCAGCTGTCGATTCTCGACGCACTCGGCTGGCGCGACATCGCCGACGTCGTGCTGTGCCCGGGCCCCGGCGTGCGCGGACGCCCGCACCCGGACATGCCGCTGACCGCGCTGCTGCGCACCCAGACCTCGTCGGTGGGTTCGATGGTCGTCGTGGGTGACACCGCCTCCGACGTCACCAGTGGCCTGCGTGCCGGTGCGCGGGCGGTGGTCGGTGTGCTCACGGGAGCGCACGACGCCACCCAACTGCGCGACGCCGGCGCCACCCACGTGCTCGACAGCGTCGCCGACCTGCCCGCCCTGCTCGACACCCTCTGACAGCACCGCCCGAAGTCGATCGCCAACAGCCGATCGCGACGAGGGCCGGCCCACGACCCCGGCCCTCACCCACCTCGTCTGGTTCACCCTCAGCTCAGGCATCTCGCCGCATTCACCCTCCGCCGTTCGGCGTCGAACGGTGTCGCTCGCGCTTCTCGCGCCCCCTCCTCAGGTGAAATACCATGACACACACGATGGCCCCCACATCGCACGTCAAAATTCCGCGCTACGAGCGGTGGCGTTTCCAGATCTTCGCCGTGACCTGGATCGCCTACGCCGGCTTCTACTTCACCCGCCAAACCTTCTCGGTCGCCAAGCTCGGCATCCTCGAAGACCCCATCCTCAGCACCACGCTCACCAAGCAGACGCTCGCCAATCTCGACGCAATCTACCTGGCCGCCTACGCATTCGGCCAATTCGTCTGGGGCTCGGTGTCGGACCGGTACGGTCCACGCGTCGTGCTCCTCGGCGGCCTGGCGATCTCCGCGGTCGCCACCGTCTTCATGGGTATCCTGCCCGCCCTCGTCTTCCTGATCCCGCTGATGATCGTGCAGGGGCTGTCCCAATCCACCGGCTGGTCGGGCACGTTGAACAACATGGCGCAGTTCTTCTCCATCGGGGAGCGGGGACGCGTCCTCGGCCTGTGGAGCACCAACTATGCCTTCGGTGGGCTGGTCGCCGCTCCCGTGTTGGGCTGGGTCGCCTACAGCGTCTTCGGCACCTGGCGCGCGTCGTTCTTCGCCGGTGCGGCGGTGGTGCTCGTCGTGTTCGTGATGGTGTTCTTCCTGCAACGCAACAAACCCGCGGATGTGGGTCTGCCGCCGATCGAGGAGTACCGCGCCCACGAACCGATCGCGCCGCTCGACCCCGAGGAGATCCCGGAACCGGCCGGCTCCGCCCTCGACTCGTTCCGCGCGGTCGCCCGCGACCGCATGGTGCTCACCCTGGGCGCGTCGTACTTCCTGCTCAAGCCCGCGCGCTACGCCATTCTGCTCTGGGGCCCGGTGATGGTCGCCGAACGGCTCACGGGTGCGGGTAATTTCGAGGCGATCACGATCCCGATCGCGTTCGGTGTGGCCGGGGTGCTGGCCCCGATGGTGATCGGGCGGATCTCCGACCGGATGTTCCGTGCCCGCCGGATCCCGCCGTGTGTGATCAGCCTCGCGGTGCTCGTCGTGGTGCTGCTGGCGTTCGGTCCGCTCACCTCGACCGAGAGCGTCGCGGTGATGGTCGCGGTGCTCGCCGTCATCGGGTTCGCGCTCTACGCCGCGGACGCGATGATCTCGTGCGTCTCCGCGGTGGACTTCGGTACGTCCAAGCACGCCGGGGCGGCGGCCGGCGTGATCAACGGATGCGGTTCGGTCGGCGCGATCCTGGGTGGACTGCTGCCCGGTTACCTCGGCACGACGCCGCTGTTCTTCGGCTTCGCGGGCGCGGCGCTGATCGCGATGCTGCTGCTCGCGCCGCACTGGAACCGCATGCCCGCGGCCGACTGATCAGCGATCGATGCGCGAATCGATCGTCCGAGCGTTGACGATACTGAACGCGACGAGGTCGGGCCGGTACCGATCGTCGGCGAACTCGAACGGGTTGCCGTGCTGATCACGTGAGGTCCGCCGCTCCCGCAGCAACGGACTCCCGGGGTCGATGCCGAG
>DATDBL010000221.1:0-32488 GCA_036524855.1 Aldersonia sp.
GCTCCAGCCGTTGTCGAACCAGCGGTGCCAGAGCGCGCTGTCGGTTCCGCGTGCGAAGGCGTCGATCCGGCCGTCGCCCCAGCTGACCGCCGCGGGCGACGACGTGAGGATGCCGGCGAGGCTCTCCCAGTCGCTCCAGCCGTTGTCGAACCAGCGATGCCACAGCGCGCTGTCGGTTCCCCGCACGAAAACGTCGATCCGGCCGGTGCTCCATGAGCTGGCTCCCGGCCCGGAGGTCAGGACGCCGTCGAGGCTCTCCCAGTCCATCCAGGTCATGACGATCCCCCCGTCTTGTTGTGACCCCCCGTAAAGTTGAGGATCCGTTGGTCATTACTGCGTCTGCCCGCCACCGCGCGCCGGTGCTGCCGAGTGCCTCCTTTGCAGCGTGTTGCCAAAGGAAAACGGCCCGTGTTGTCGAGTGTGGGAGTCGTCGGCTCCGACTCCAGCAGCCCAGCCATTTACCCCCTGCCCCCAAGCGGTGACCGCCCGCGGCGGCACCTTGCAGCGCCTGACCATGACGACACCACCGCAGGGATGATTGTCCATCACGGCCGCCGTGGCGTCTCGAGTATGGGAAAATACGCGCGAAAGCGTTTGCGGCCCTTACCGGTGGGGTCGAGCCTCATCAGGGCTCTGCACCGGATTCGCCGAACTCGCCGCGTCCACCCGATATCCAGCCGGCTCGAGGCAGCCGACACCGCCTACCGCAAGAGCCGTCGACGGCCTCACCACCACAACATAATTCGCCGCAACACCCGAGAAACCAAGCCAAGCTTGCGGAGTCGTCGTCGGACCGGTCTCGCCAGACAGCGTTCGATGAATCGCCTCGTCGCGTTGAAGATTTCGCACAACCGCGGGCGAGAGCGACAGACTCTGGCCCACCTGAATCACCACGCCGCGATGGCGTTCCTGGTCGTACTCGTGCTCGTTGCCGGCAACCTTCCGGTGGCCGGCTACGTGCATTTCCTTGCGGCGCTGGCGGTCTGGATCGGCGCTGCAACATCTACCTCGCGATCGCCGCGACGGCGCCACTGGCCGGCGCTGGACACATTCAGCTATGCCCGCGCGGCCGCGCCCCTCGTCGTAGAAGGGCGGTAACTCGGATGGGCACCCGTGACCGATCGGACGGCCCCGCCACACCGATTGGCGCCTCCGCGACGCGGGGTCGGCCGAACGACGAGTTCGAATCGCGAATTACAGGTAGCGCAGAAACAGCTGCGGGTCGTCGAGAAAGGCCCGCCAGTAGCGCACGATGTCGAGGTCGGCCCAGGTCCTGGCCTCGATGCCGGTCTCGGTCAGCTCCCAGATGTCCGCACCGGGGCAGGCCGCGAGCAGCGGCGAATGGGTGGCCATGATCACCTGTGAACCCTCGGCCGCGAGATCGCCCAGCACACCGAGCAGCGCCAGGCAAGACTGGAACGACAGCGCGGCCTCCGGCTCGTCGAGCACCCACAGGCCCGCCCCGATCGGGCGGTCGGCGACGTAGCGCAGGAACGACTGTCCGTGCGACAACTCGTTGAACGCCTGGTCGCCGGCGCGGGCCCTGGCGCGGTCGCTGCGGTCGAAGAGCGCATGCATCGCCTCGGCGCGCAGGAAACACCCGCCGGTCGGGCGTGGGTACGCGCCCAGGCAGGCAAGATGCCAGTGCAGGTCGGCGTCCTCGGCGCTGACGCCTGCCGACCACATGCCGTCCGCGCCGCGCAGCCCGGCCTCCCAGCTACCCGCGATCGCCTCGAGCAGCGTCGACTTGCCCGTGCCGTTCTCGCCGACGACCACCGTGACAGGCGCGGTGAAGTCGAGGCCCACGTCGCGTAGTTCCGCGATCGTCGGGACCTCGAAATACCAAGCGCCCGGGTCGAACCCGTCGCGAGGACGCAGTTCGACCCGGGCGAGAGGCAGCAATCGAGTTACGACGTCGGCGCGAACGATTCGTCGATGATCTCGGCCTGCTCGACGGCGTGCACCTTGCTCGACCCCGACGACGGCGCCGACATCGACCGCCGCGAGATCCGCTGCAGGCTCGTCATCCGTTCCGGCAGCTTCTCTCGCAGCGCGAGGCCGAAGTACGGCCAGGCACCCTGGTTGGCCGGCTCCTCCTGCACCCAGCGGACGTCGGCGAAGTTCGGGAAGAAGTCGAGCGCTTCGGCAATGCGGTGCTCGGGCAGCGGGTACAGCTGCTCGATCCGCACGATCGCGACGTCCTCGCGGTGCTCCTTCTGCTTGCGGGCCAGCAGTTCGTAGTAGATCTTGCCGCTGGTCAGCAACACGCGCTTCACCTTGGCCGGATCGCCGTCACCGCTCTCGTAGGTCGGCTCGAGGAACACCGAGTGGAACTTACCGTCGGTGAAGTCCTCGATGTCGCTGGTCGCGGCCTTGTTTCGGAGCATCGACTTCGGCGTGAACACCACCAGCGGACGCCGGATGCCGTCGCGGGCGTGGCGACGCAGCAGGTGGAAGTAGTTCGCCGGGGTCGACGGGACCGACACGGTCATCGAACCCTCTGCGCACAGCTGCAGCCAGCGCTCGATGCGACCGGAGGTGTGGTCGGGACCTTGGCCCTCGTGACCGTGCGGCAGCAGCATCACGACCTGGGACAGCTGGCCCCACTTGGCCTCACCGGAGGAGATGAACTCGTCGATGATCGACTGTGCGCCGTTGACGAAGTCGCCGAACTGGGCCTCCCACAACACGAGCGCTTCCGGGTTGCCCAGCGAGTAGCCGTACTCGAAGCCGACAGCCGCGTACTCGCTCAGCGCGGAGTCGTGTACCGCGAAGCGGCCCGGCGCCTTGCTGCCGATGTTGTGCAACGGGGTGTACTCGGCCGCGGTCTTGCGGTCGATGATCACCGAGTGCCGCTGGCTGAACGTGCCGCGCCGGGAGTCCTGGCCGGTGAGCCGGATCGAGCGGCCCTCGTCGACCAGCGTGCCGAACGCGAGCAACTCGGCGAACGCCCAGTCCACCTTGCCCTCGTAGGCCATCTCGCGGCGCCTCTCGAGCACCGGCTTGACCCGCGGGTGGACCGTGAAGCCCTCGGGGACGTCGAGGAACGCATCGCCGATGCGATGCAGCACCGACTTGTCCACCGCAGTCACCAGATGGTGCGGCACCAGCTGATCCATCTCCACCGATTCGCTGGGCTCCGACGGATACTTCTCCAGCTCGCGCACCTCGTTGAAGACCCGCTCCAACTGGCCCTGGTAGTCGCGCAGCGCGTCCTCGGCCTCTTTCATCGAGATGTCGCCACGGCCGATCAGGCTCTCGGTGTAGCTCTTGCGGACGCTGCGCTTGGTGTCGATGACGTCGTACATGTGCGGCTGAGTCATCGACGGGTCGTCGCCCTCGTTGTGACCGCGGCGGCGGTAGCAGATCATGTCGATGACGACGTCCTTGTGGAAGCGCTGCCGGAAATCGACCGCCAGCTGCGCCACCCACACGCACGCCTCCGGGTCGTCCCCGTTGACGTGGAACACCGGCGCGCCGATCATCTTTGCCACGTCGGTGCAGTACTCGCTCGACCGCGAGTACTCCGGCGCGGTCGTGAAGCCGACCTGATTGTTCACGACGATATGGATCGTGCCGCCGACCCGGTAGCCGCGCAGGTTCGACAGGTTCAGTGTCTCCGCGACCACGCCCTGACCCGCGAACGCCGCGTCACCGTGCAGCATCAGCGGCATCACCGAGAAGCCGTCGGCGCCGTCGCCCTTGTCGAGCAGGTCCTGCTTCGCGCGGACCAGACCCTCCAGCACCGGGTCGACCGCCTCGAGGTGCGACGGGTTCGCGGTGAGCGAGACCTTGATGTCACCGTCGCCGAACATCTGCAGATAGGTGCCGTCGGCGCCGAGGTGGTACTTCACGTCGCCGGAGCCGTGCGCGGCCGCCGGGTTCATGTTGCCCTCGAACTCGGTGAAGATCTTCGAGTACGGCTTGCCGACAATGTTGGCCAGAACATTGAGCCGGCCACGGTGCGGCATGCCGATGATGACCTCGTCGAGGTTGTGCTCGGCGCCGCGGTCGAGCACGGCGTCCATCATCGGGATGACGGCCTCGGCGCCCTCGAGCGAGAACCGCTTCTGCCCGACGTACTTGGTCTGCAGGAACGTCTCGAACGCCTCGGCGGCGTTCAGCTTGGACAGGATGTATTTCTGCTGCGCGACCGTCGGCTTGACGTGCTTCTGCTCGACGCGGTCACGGAACCACTCGAGCTGGTCGGGCTCGAGGATGTGCATGTACTCGACGCCGACGTGGCGGCAGTACGCGTCGCGCAGCACCGAGTACACGTCGCGAAGCTTCATCCGCTCCTCGCCGTGGAAGCCGGCGACGTTGAACTCGCGTTCGAGATCCCACAGCGTGAGCTGGTGGGTTGTGATGTCGAGGTCGGGGTGGCTGCGGAACTTCTCCTTGACCAGGCGCAGCGGATCCGTGTCGGCCATGAGGTGGCCGCGGTTGCGGTAGGCGTGGATCAGTTCGAGCACGCGGGTGCTCTTGTCGATGCCGCGCAGCCGGATGTCCTTGCGCCAACGCACCGGCTCGTACGGGATCCCCATCTGGTGGAAGATCTCGTCGTAGAACTCGTCGCTGATCAGCAGGTTGTGCAGGGTGCGCAGGAAATCACCCGACTCGGCGCCCTGGATGATCCGGTGATCATAGGTCGAGGTCAGCGTCATCAGCTTGCCGACGCCGATGTCGGCGATGCGCTCCTCGCTCGCGCCCGAGAACTCGACCGGGTACTCCATCGCACCCGCGCCGATGATGGCGCCTTGACCCGGCATGAGCCGCGGCACCGAATGCACGGTGCCGATGGTGCCGGGGTTGGTGAGCGAGATCGTGACGCCGGAGAAGTCCTCGGCGGTCAGCTTGCCGTCGCGGGCGCGGCGGACGATGTCCTCATAGGCGGCGTGGAACTGCCCGAACGTCATTGTGTCGCAGCGCTTGATCGCGGCGACGACGAGTGTGCGGTTGCCGTCCTTGCCGGGCAGGTCGATCGCCAGGCCGAGGTTGGTGTGGGCGGGGGAGACCGCGTTCGGCTTGCCGTCGATCTCGGCGAAATGCCGGTTCATGTTGGGGAACTTCTTGATCCCCTGCACGATCGCGTAGCCCAGCAGGTGGGTGAAGCTGATCTTGCCGCCGCGGGTGCGGGCGAGGTGATTGTTGATGACCAGGCGGTTGTCGATCATCAGCTTGGCCGGGATCGCGCGCACGCTGGTCGCGGTGGGGATGGTGAGCGAGGCCGCCATGTTCTTGGCGACGGCGGCGGACGCGCCGCGCAGCACCTGCGTGGTCTCGGCGTCGGGCGAGGTCGGCTCCGGGCGAGGCTTCCCGGAGGTCTTCGCGGCGTTCGACGCCGGCGCCGGCGTGGTCTGCGGGGTGCGGGCTGTCGACTTCGCGGGGGCAGTCGCTGCGGGCTTGGCGGGTCCGGCGGGCTTCGCGGACGGGGCCTTGGCGGCCGGCTTCGCCGGGGCCGCCTGCGCGGTGGCCGGGGGCGCCGGCTTGTCCGCCGCAGTCTTGGCGGGCTCGGTTGAGGTGGCCTTGGTGCTCGAGACCGGTGCGGTGGTGGTCTCGGCCTTCGTTGCCGATTCGGCGGGCTTCGCGTCTTCCGCCGTCGTGCCGTTCGACGCATCCGTGCTCGCATCGGGCGTGTAGTCGGCGAGGAACTCGTGCCAACTTGCGTCGACGGAGGACGGATCCTCCTTGAACCGCTGGTACATTTCGTCGACCAGCCATTGGTTCTGACCGAACTGCGCTGTGGAACTGCTCACGGCAGGTTTTCGCCTCTTCTCATCTTGACCCAGCTCAAGGCGCCGGTATTTGCCCTGTGGTCTCAATGAGGAGGCTAGCCCTCGAGAGCGACGCGTACGCGCGCTCCACCGCAATTTGCGACGTACGCGCACACAGGGGTTTCCCGCACCGTCTAGGACGACTCGTCAGGATCGGAGATTATTCCCCTTCGGCCCTGCCCGGCTCGCCAAAGCCGCGCGTAGGGACCTCCGGCGTGAAGCAACGTCGCATGCTCGCCGACTTCGACGATCGTACCGTGATCGACCACCACGATGATGTCTGCTGTGGCAGCTGTCACTAGGCGATGCGCCACAATGACGCTGGTGCTGCGGCGGGTGAGTGCGCGGCTCGAGTCGAGCACGAGCTGCTCGGTGGCGGGGTCGAGGGTGGCGGTCGCCTCGTCGAGCAGCAGCAGATCGGGCTGGACGAGCTGCGCCCGGGCCAGCGCCACGAGCTGGCGCGGCCCTGCCGAGAGACCCTGGCCCCGCTCGCCGACCGGCTGGCGCATCCCGTGCGCCAGCGCGGCGATCGTGTCGAGGGCGCCGACCGCCCGCGCCGCCGCCTCGATCTCGGCTCGGGACGCCGACGGGCGACCGAACGCGATGTTGCTCGCCACGTCGCCGGTGAACAGGTGCGCCTCCTGGGGCACCACGCCGAGTCGGCCCCGGTACTGCGCCAGGTCGTAGCGGCGCAGGTCGACGCCGTCGACGCGCACCACACCGTCGGTCGGGTCGTAGAACCGGGCCAGCAGCTTGACGATGGTCGACTTGCCGGCGCCGGTCCGGCCGACGAGTGCGACGGTGGCGCCGGCGGGGATGTGCAGGCGGATGTCGGTCAGTGCATCGTCGGTCGCTCCGGAGTAGCGGAACCGCACGTCGTCGAGGTCCACCTCGCCACGCAGGCGGCCGTCGATCGAAGCGGCATCTTTCGTGTGCACCGTCTCGATCGAACTCGGGGTCTGCAGCAGGTCGGCGATCCGGCGCAGCCCGACCCGCGCCTGCTGATAGCCGTCGAACACCTGCGAGAGCTGCTGAATCGGCCCGAACAGCAGGCCGAGGTAGAGCACGAACGCGACCAACGTGCCGGGGCTCGTCGCGCCTCCCGCGACATCACGCGCCCCGAAGTACACCACCGCCGCGAGGGCGAGGTCGGAGAGCATCGCGACGCCGGGGAAGTAGATCGAGATCGCCAACTGCGAGCGCATCCGCGCCTGCCGATAGCTCTCGGCACGCTCGGCGAAGCGCCGCGCGGCGAAGTCCTCCCGGCGGTAGGCCTGCGCCGCGCGCAGTCCCGCGACGTTCTCCTGAAAGTCGGCGTTGACGATCGCGATTCGTTCGCGCGAGGTGGCATAGGCGACCGAGGACACCCGCCGGAAGACCAAGGTCGCCACCACCAGCACGGGCAGCACCGCAAGCACGACCAGCGCGAGTCTCAGGTCGGTGGCCAGCATCGCCGCAGACACGCCGACGACGGTCAGCACGCTGATCACCGCCGTTGCCAGCCCGGTCTGCAGGAACGTCGACAGGGCGTCGACGTCGGTGGTCATCCGGGTCATGATCCGGCCCGACAGTTCCCGCTCGTAGTAGTCGAGGCCGAGCCGTTGCAGGTGGGCGTAGCTGCGTACCCGCAGCGCGTAAAGCACCTTCTCGCCGGCGCGGGCGGTGAGCACCGTCATCCGCGCCACCACACCCCAGTCGAGCACCACGAGCGCGATCCCGAGCAGCGTCGCGGTCCACAGCGCACCGGTGTCGCCCGGCACCACCCCGTCGTCGATGGCGTGCCGGACGAGTGCGGGGAACGCGATGCCGATGAGCGCGTCGGCGGCCAGACACACGATCGCGGCGACGAGCAGCCAGCGCACCGGCCGGAGCAGACGGGCGAGTCGAAAACCCGGATCGGGTCGCCGCAGCCGGGCACCGTCGAGCCCGGGTCGCTCGGTCGCCGGTGGCAGGCGGGCGACCGCCGAAGCGAGTTCGGGGGTCGGCGTCATCGCGCCGAGCGCGCCGGACATCGGTCCGCCGCCACCGCGACCACCAGCGCCCGCAGTGGCCGCAGGAACCGCGGACGTTGCGGCGGAGCCGTCGGGCACGGGTTCCTCGGGCCAGAGTGGGCCGGCGGGTCCGGTGGCGGTGGTTGTACCTACGGCGGTTGCTGTGGCTGTGCCTGCGGCGGTGGCCGTCTCGTCGGCGGCGGTGTCGGGCCCGGTGAGCAGGGCGCGGAACAGCGGGCACCGCGCGTCGAGTTCGGCGACGGTGCCGCTGTCGAGGATGCGACCGCCGTCGAGCACCGCGACCCGGTCGGCGAGGGCCAACGTCGAGCGACGGTGCGCGAGGATCAGCGTTGTACGGACGACGCCGTCGGTGCCGTTCGCGGACAGGGCATCGAAGATCGCGGCCTCGGTCTCCGCGTCCACCGCGGACGTGGCGTCGTCGAGGATCAACACCCGTGGGTCGACGAGCAGCGCGCGGGCCAGCGCGATCCGCTGCCGCTGCCCGCCCGACAGCGTCAGGCCCCGTTCGCCCACCACGGTGTCGTAGCCGTCGGGCAACTCGTCGATGAACCGGTCGGCGGCGGCGAGTTTCGCCGCGTGCCGAATCTCCTCGTCGCCGGCGTCCGGTGCGCCGAGGGCGATGTTCGCGGCGATGGTGTCGGAGAACAGGAACGGCTCGTCGAAGACCAGCCCGATCGCGCCGCGCAGGTCAAGCGCCGCGACGTCGGCGACATCGACACGTTCGCCGTCGCGACCGGTCAGCTCGACCGTGCCCGCGCCGGGTGCGTAGAACCGCGGCAGCAGCAGTGACAGCGCGCTCTTGCCGGCGCCGGCGCGGCCGACGAGCGCCACCGTTTCACCGGGGGCGAGGTCTAGGTCGAGTCCGTCGAGCACCGGTCGTTCCGGGTCGAAACCGAACCGCACCCCGTCGAGGCGGACCCCGAGCGGCCCGTCGGGCAGCGGCACCGGATGCGGCGGGTCGGCCACCTCGGGCCGGGTGTCGATGACGTCGTACACCCGCTCGACCGCCGCCCGCGACAACTGCGCCATGATCACCACCGACGAGAGCGTGCGGGTGGTGGCGGTCATCGTCGCGACGTAGGCGGCAAAGGCGAGGAACGTGCCGATGCTGATCGACCCGCGCAGCGCCAGCGCGCCGCCGAACGCGATCACAGCGACGAGTCCGAGTTGCGGCAACGCGGACATGCTCGGGGCGAACCGGGCGTTGATCTTCGCCGCACGCAGCCGGTGCGCGTACAGCCGGCGGCCGTGTTCGTCGAGCGTGTCGACCGCGCGGGCCTCCTGCCCGAAGCCCTTGACGACCCGCACCCCGGTGACCGTCTCCTCGACGTGCTGGGCGAGGTCGGCGGCGCGCTGCTGAGCCGACCAGGTCGCCGCGAACAGCTGCGGCCGCACCGCGTACACCACCACCGACACCGCCGGTACCACCAGCAACGCGACCGCCGTGAGCAGCGGGGACAGGATGGCCATCACCACGACGGCGAGCACGAACTGCACCAGCGCACCCGCCGACAGCGGCACCATCGCGATCAGCCCCTGGACCAGTTGCAGGTCGGTGATCGACCGCGACACCACCTGCCCGGTCCGGATCTGGTCCTGACCGGCACCGTCGAGTCGTTGCAGCGACCCGAGCAGGTCGAGGCGCAAAGCGTGCTGGACGCCGAGCGACAACCGGCCGGCCAGCATCCGCCGGGAGAACGCGGCGCCGAAGCGCACCACGGCGAGCACCGCGAGAGCCAGTGCGATCGGGGCGATCTCACCGACCGCACCGGCGCTCGCCGCGTCCACGGCGGCACGGGTGAGCAGCGGACCAGCGATCTCGATCAGCGCCGCCACCAGCGTCGCGGCCAGCGCGCCGAGCGTGACCACAGGCCGTGCCCAGCACTGGGCCCACAGCCGGCGGATCCAGCCCGGGCGGTCGGTGGTGGCCGGTTGCCTGGTGGCGTACATTGTTCGCCACGGTAACCGCAGCGTCCGACACGTTGGATCACCGCAGGTCAGCGGCGGTTCAGGTGATGTCGCGGCGGCGCGTGAGCCACCATCCGCCGCCGGCGAAGAGCGCCGTCCAGGCCAGCAGCACAAGCGGGGCGACCGGCCACGTCAACAGGAAGTCGTCCGTGGAGCGGATCGCGACGGTCCCCAGCGTCGCGGCACCGGGCAGCCACACGGCGAGGCCGTCGAGTCCGATCCCCGTGAGGATCAGAGCCACGGTGATCTCGCCGACGACGTACCAGGACACCAGCAACAGTGCCGCGCCGACCGGCGAGCCGAGCAGCAGACCGAGACCGGCGCCGATCAGCGCCCAGCAAACCGTCGCTGCGATGCCGGTCGCGAGCACGCCCAGCAGCATGAGCCCCCACCGGATCGACCCGCCGCCGAACACCGCCAGGCAGGCGAGGCTGGCCGCCTCGACCACCAGTACGTAGCCGAGTGCGACGACGACCGTGACGAGAAGTTTCGTCGCGACGACCGGGTCACGGCGCGGGGTGACCAACAGGGTGGGTGTGATGGTCTTGTGGCGGAAGTCGGTGCCGGCGTTGATCGCCCCGAAGATGCCCGCGAACAGCACCACCCACACCAGGGCGAAGTACAGGCCGGCGGAAGCGAGGCCGGTGGACAACCCGTCGTTGTCGTTCGCACCACTGTCGTAGGCGCCGAGTCCGTCGGCGATGGCCGCGTAGATCGCGCTGGCGAACATGCCGACCACCAGCGGTGCGATCAGCAGTGCCCACCAAAAGTTCAGCGTGAACACCTTGCGGAACTCGGAGACCAACAGCCCCGTTCTCACTGCCGGCCTCCCGGTCGCGGTCCGGCGGTCAGCCACAGGAACACCTGCTCGAGGTCCACCGCTTCGCCGACCATGCCGAACACCTCCACATTCGCGCCCGCCGCCAGCGCGGCGATGTCGCGTTCGGTGGCACCGGCGACGGCGAGTCGCCCGTCGGGTTGCACCTGCGCGTCGGTGAATCCGTGCGCCGCCAGGGCGGTGGCGAGTGCGACGGGGGACGAGGAGGCGACGAGGACCCGGGATCGGTACTGCGCACGCAGGGCGCCCAGACTGCCCTGGTAGACCAGCGCGCCGCGGCCGATGATCACCAGATGGTCTGCGGTGTGCTCGATCTCGCGCAGGATGTGGCTGGACGTGAGGACCGTGCCGCCGCGACGGGAGAACTCGCGCAGAAAGTCGCGCAGCCAGGCGATCCCGCTGGGGTCGAGGCCGTTCGCGGGCTCGTCCAGCACCAGCACCGACGGGTCACCGAGCAGGGCGGTGGCCAGGGCCAGGCGCTGGCGCATGCCGAGCGAGAACGTGCGGACCTTGTTGCGCGCCACCGCCGAGAGTCCGACAAGCGCCAGGTTGCGCTGTGCCGCCTCCGTCGACACCCCGATCGCGGCACCGAACACCTCGAGGTGGCCGAGTGCGCTGCGGTTGGGGTGCAGGCACAGCGTGTCGAGGACGGCGCCGACGACCCGCGCCGGCCGCGGGATCGACTCGAACGGCACACCGCCGAGCGTCGCGGTGCCCGCCGTCGGACGGATCAGCCCGAGCATCATCCGCAGGGTCGTCGTCTTTCCGGCGCCGTTGGGTCCCAGGAAGCCGGTGATGGCGCCCGGCGGCACGGTGAAGCTCAGATCGTCGACGGCGCGGACGTTGCCGAACTCCTTGCTGAGGCCGTGGGCCTGCAGCACGACGCCGGACGCGGCGGGGTGCGGAACCGGGGCATTCATCGTCCGCGAGCGTAGCCGCGGCGGCGGCCGGCGCCGGTCAGCCCGCGAGGGCGAACTGCCGCTCCAGGAAGCCGAGCACCGTGTCGACGAACTCCTGCGGGCGGTCCACCTGCGGCAGGTGGCCGCAGTCGGGGATGACCACGACACGGCGGGTGGGTCCGTTGACGAAGCTGCGAGCCTTCTTCGACGGCGTCAGCAGGTCGTGCTGACCCCACAACAGCAGCACGGGTGCCTGCAGTTCGCGGATCATCCGGCGCACGGGGAGTTCCGCTAGCTCACTGAACAGTTGCCTGGCGAACGGCAGCAGCGCCAGCGCGTGCGACTTCGATGCGTAATGGGTGTGGAATGCCTTGCGCAGTTCGTCGTGCCCGTCCTGGTGGGGGTGGCGCAGCCCCAGGTACAGGAAGGCGTGGCCCATCGCGTGCTGCAGCAGGGGCGGGGGCACGGGCAGCGCGAGCAACCGGGCGAGCCGTTCGGTGTGCCGGGCACCGATCAGACCCCACCAGCGCGGAGTGCCGTCGATGCCGGGCATGTCGGCGAGCACCACCCGGTCCACGAGGTGTGGGTGCTCGGTGGCGAGCGCGAGCGCGACGACGGCGCCGAGCGAATTGCCGATCACCGTGACCTGCTTGCGTCGTTGCTTGCAGATCAACTCGCGCAGCAGTTCGACGTAGCCCGGGATGATCGGCTGCGGCCAGTTGCGTGAGGCCCGGCCGAAGCCGGGGAGGTCGACCGCGATGACGCGGTAGTGCTTGGCGAGAGTGGGAACGACACGTGACCACGTGTCGGAACTGTCGGTGAATCCGTGGATCAGCAGCAAGGTCTGGCTGCCACGGCCGAACTTCCTCACATGCAGGCCCGTAGGCCCGGGATCGTGCCTCATTGCAGGTCCCCTTTTGGCTGTCACCCCGGCCACCAGGTGGTCGGGGTTATGTGACGCGCAACACTAACATTCGAGTCGGTCGGGCGTCAGAGTTTGTTACCGGTCCGTCATGACCTCATCACCGCCGGCTCGGCACGGGCGTCAACGGGGGCAACGGGTCGGCGTCGACGACTCGGTGCCGCTGCGGCCAGGTCGCGGGCGGCGGACCGAAAGCCTTGCGAGCGTTGTCGATTGTCCGCTTGCCGAGCGTGCGGTTGCCGACGCCGCCGATCACGGCTCCGATGCCGGCGGGAACGGCCTTGCCGAGCAACAGCGCGCCGCGCTTGAGGGCGTACTTCTTCAGGAAGCGCTGCAGAAGCGATTCGTTCATGCGCTTGACGCCGGGGATCTTCCCGGCGAGCAACTTTCCCCAGTGCTCGCTGGTCTTGCCGACGGTCCGCTCCACGATCATGGCGCCCTCGCCACCCAGCGCAACGGCGAGCACCAGCGCGCGCCGTTGGTCGTGGTCGTGGGCCTCGATACCGTGTACCGCCGCGACGCCGAGGGTGAACAGCGCCGCCGTCTCGAGGTAGAACACGGTCTCCGCGGCTGCGGCACCGAGCACCGCGAGGGTGCCGATCCCGGGCACGGCGGCGGTCGCGCCGACCGCGCTGCCGGTGCCGGTCACCGTGCGCAGGAACATCTTCTCCATCCGGGCCACGATCTGCGCGGGGCTTTCGTCGGGGTGCGCACGACGCAGTCGCTCCACGTACCTGGCCACCGCGGGGCCCTGCAGCTTGCTGCCGTTGTCCAGCAGGTGCTCCACGGTCTGGTCGAGCTTCCTGGAACCCACAACCATCGTCGCAACCCTTTCTCCGGGGCGCGCATGCGCGCAACGTCTATTCAACGAATCGACGTGCCTGGTTTGTTCCGTATCATCTGCTTACGCTGAATGTCGTGGCCGACATCGCTGGGGTATCCGACGGGGCACATCGCGCGCCGGCCCCAGGTTTGCGGCGGTATCTGGAAAGCTACGAGGGCTATCGGCTCGCCGGGTTCGAGCCGGGGGTTCACGTCGGCATGCCGTCGCCATACCTGACGGTGATCATTACGATCGGTGACGCGCCGATCGAACTGAGCGCGATGTCTCGTCCCGAGCAGGCGCCGGGATGCTGGACCGCGCTGGCGAGCGGGATCACGATGAGACCGTGCACGATCGCCCACGACGGGAACCAGCACGGCATCCAACTCTCCCTGACCCCGCTCGGTGCACGCGCGCTGCTCGGGGTGCCGACGGCGGAGCTGGGCTCGTGGGTCGTCTCGCTCGACGACGTCCTGGGTGCGGACGCGCGGGAACTGCGGGACCGGATCGACGCGCCGATCTCGTGGGACGAGCGCTTCGACGTGCTCGACGAGGTGTTCACGCGCCGGGTGGCGGCGCTGCGACCCGACCGCGCTGATCCCATCGACGGGTCGTTGACTCGGGCGTGGCGGATGCTGGTCGGGGGCGGCGGTCGCGCGAAGGTGGCCGAGGTCGCGGCGGAGGTCGGCTGGAGCCGTCGGCACCTGATCAGCCGGTTCCAGGCGGAGTTCGGCGTCTCGCCCAAGGACTCCGCCCGCATCGCGCGCTTCACGGAGTCGCACGCGCGCCTGCGGGCCGCGCAAATGCCGCCGTTGGCGCAGGTGGCGGCGGAGTGTGGCTACTACGACCAGGCGCACATGGCGCGCGACTGGCGCGAGTTCGCGGGAATGTCGCCGTCGCGCTGGCGGGCCGACGAGAAGTTCGCATTCGTCCAAGAACCCACCGCACCGGTTCGGCTCGGCTGCTAGACCAGCGGCGGCACCGCCTCGCTCGGCTTCGGCGGGGGCGGGGGTGTGCCGTCGCCGAAGGGGCGCCCACCGAGTTCAGCCCGGCTGTGCGGGTCGAGCCAGTTCTGCAGGTCGGGGCCCTTGGGCACGATCCGCGTCGGGTTGATGTCGGCGTGCACGACGAAGTAGTGCTCCTTGATCTGCGCGAAGTCGATCGTGTCGCCGAACCCCGGGGTCTGGAACAGGTCTCGGGCGAACGCCCAGAGCACCGGCATCTCCGACAGCTTGGCGCGATTGCACTTGAAGTGCCCGTGGTAGACGGCGTCGAAGCGGGCGAGCGTCGTGAACAGCCGCACGTCGGCCTCGGTGATGGTGTCGCCGACCAGGAAGCGCTGGGTGCGCAGCCGCTCGGTCAGCCAGTCGAGGCGCTCGAACAGCCGGTCGTATGCCTTGTCGTAGGCGTCCTGGCTCCCGGCGAAGCCGCATCGATACACGCCGTTGTTCACGTCCCGGTACACGACGTCCATCACCTCGTCGATCTCGGCGCGCAGCGGCTCCGGGTACAGATCGGGCGCGCCGGGCCGGTGGTAACGCGTCCACTCGGTCTCGAAATCCAGCGTGATCTGCTGCATGTCGTTGGTGACGACCTGACCGGTGGGCACGTCGACGATCGCCGGCACGGTGATGCCGCGCGGGTAGTCGGGGAAGCGCGCGAAGTAGGCGTCCTGAATGCGTGGGATGCCGAGCACCGGGTCGACGCCGCCCGGGTCGAGATCGAAGGTCCAGCTACGAACGTCGTGGGTCGGGCCGCAGATGCCCATCGAGATCGCGTCCTCGAGCCCCAGCAGCCGCCGGACGATCACCGTGCGGTTCGCCCATGGGCATGCACGTGAGACCACGAGCCGGTAGCGACCGGGCGCGACCGGGTAGCCGTCGCGGTCGTCGGCAGTGATCCGGGTCGTGATGTAGTTCGTGTCCCTGTCGAAGCCGTCCGCCTCCGCGTAGGTCGCGCTCGTGTCGGTGCTCATGGCTCCACCGTAGCGAGCTTGCGTCCGACTGCTCCGAGCCGTATATTCCACTCCGAATAATTGGAGCGGATCATTCTGCGTCGAGCATTGGCGGGTGTTGTCGGTGGGGCGTCGTAGGGTCCGGGTGTCGTTGGTTCGGGGTGTCACTGGTTTCGGGTGTCACTGGTTCGGTGCCTTGGGGAGGTGAGCAGCCTTGGCCTCACGATCGGACCGCCGGTCGGTAGGCGCGCTCGGCATCGCGGTGCTGGCGTTGCTGGTCGAGCGGCCGATGCACCCCTACGAGATGTTCCAGACTCTGCTGCAGCGAGGTGAAGACCGCCTTCTCAAGGTGCGGCCCGGATCGCTCTACCACACGGTCGACCGACTCGAGCACGTCGGACTCGTCCACGCGGTCGGCACCGAACGCGAGGGCAACCGCCCCGAACGCACGACCTACGAGATCACCTCAGCCGGGCGGTCCGCCCTCACCGATCGCATCGCTGAGATTCTCGGCACCCCCGACCGGGAGTATCCGCTGTTCCCGGTCGCGTTGGCCGAGGCGCACAATTTGCCGGCCGACGACGTCGTCGGCCTGCTGCGCAAGCGGATCGCCGCACGCGAGGCCGATATCGCCGAACTCGACGAATACGCGGCACGCGCACAGGCCAAGGACGTGCCGCGGATGTTCTGGTTCGAGACCGAATACCTGCGCCGCCTCGCCGAGGCCGAGCGTGGTTGGCTCGACGAACTCGTCGGCGAGATCGAATCCGGCGCCCTGCCGTGGATGGCCGAATACCTGCACGAACCCACCGAAGAAACTGCACGAACGAAGGACCGAGCATGACGACCGTACGCAATCCGTGGACCGCGCTCGGGGCGCTGTGCCTCGGCTTCTTCATGATCCTGCTGGACATGACGATCGTCGCGGTGGCGAACCCCGCGATCATGATCGACCTGCAGGCCGACGTGAACAGCGTGGTGTGGGTGACCAGCGCGTACCTGCTGGCCTTCGCCGCGCCGCTGCTCGTCACCGGGCGCCTCGGCGACCGGTTCGGCCCGCGCAAGATCTACCTGTGCGGCCTGACCGTGTTCACCCTTGCCTCGCTGTGGTGCGCTCTGTCGGGCAGCATCCACATGCTGATCGCTGCCCGCGCTGTGCAGGGTTTGGGCGCGGCGCTGATGACGCCGCAGACGATGGCCGTGATCACCCGCATCTTCCCGCCGGACAAGCGGGGCGCCGCGATGGGCGCGTGGGGCGCAGTGGCGGGTGTGGCCACGCTGGTCGGCCCGATCCTCGGCGGCGTGCTGGTCGACGGGCTGGGCTGGGAGTGGATCTTCTTCGTCAACGTGCCGGTCGGCATCGTTGCGTTCGTCCTCGCGCTGCGGTTCGTGCCCGAACTCGAGACTCACGGTCACGAGTTCGACATCCCCGGCGTCGTGCTCAGCGCAGTCGGCATGTTCCTGTTGGTGTTCGGAATCCAGCAGGGCGCGAGCTTCGACTGGTCCGCGCAGATCTGGCTCATGATCGGAGCCGGCGTGGCAATCCTGGCGGTGTTCGTGTTCTACCAGTCGCGCAACCGGGGCGAGCCGCTGCTGCCGCTCGGGCTTTTCCGGGACCGGAACTTCGCGCTGTCCAACGTCGCGATCAGCGCGATGGGTGCCTCCGTGACGGCGATGATGTTGCCGGTGTTCTTCTACCTGCAGGCCGTGCGGGAACTGTCCCCGACGCGGTCGGCTCTGGTGTTCGCCCCGATGGCGATCGTCACCGGCGTCCTGGCCCCCTTCGTCGGCAGGATGGTCGACAAGACGCATCCGCGATACATCCCGACCTTCGGCTTCGCGCTGGTCGCGGTCTCGCTGCTGTGGTTGTCGCAGCTGATGACGGTCGACACGCCGATCTGGCAGATCATGGTGCCGGCGATCGCGATGGGTATCGGCAACGCGTGTATCTGGGCGCCGCTCGCCGCGACCGCCACCCACAACCTGCCGTTGCAGCAGGCCGGCGCCGGCGCGGGCGTGTACAACACGACCCGTCAGGTCGGCTCCGTGCTCGGCAGTGCGGGCGTCGGCGCGCTGATCACGGCGCGGATGGCCGCGCAGGGCATCGACGGCGACGTCAGCGAGGGCAGTTCGTCGCAGGCGTTGCCGGAGTTCCTGCGGGTGCCGTTCAGCACGGCGTTGAGCGAATCGATGCTGCTGCCGGCGGCGGTGTTGGTGATCGGGTTGATCGCGGTGCTGTTCTTCGTCCCGCACAAGGCCATGGACGCCGCCCCGCCCGACGATGTGGCGGCGGTCGAAGCGCCAAACACGGTGGCCTGACGTCGGAATCGCGCCGCACACGACTCGAGCGAACGAGGACCGACGCCGGCGCGACGGTGGCGACCCTGACTCTGGACCACGCGGCGCTCAACCTGTTCGACAGTCATAGCGCGGTATCCAATCGGCTGGCACAGATCAGGCAGGCCGCGGAAGCCTTCTTCGGCGAGGAATGAGGTCGAGTGGGTAATGACGATGACTTCGACAAAGAGGAAGCCGCCGTTCCCCGAAGGGCGGGCGGCGGCTTCGAAAACCCGGACGAGCCGGGAATACCCCTTCAGGGTAGCCTCCCGCCGGTGCTGACACAGGCCGACCCCGCAGCAGCGTGCTGCGCTGTTGACCACGACTTCCAAGGCACGCCTCGCGCCGTTTCGCCGCGTCTACCAGGGCCAGGACGCCCCGGCGATCTGCGCGGCGACAAGGGCGCGCAGCAGGGGCTGGCGTCGCCGGGTTGCGGCGCCGCGTGCGACACCGCCCCGCCACGCCGCACGCGCTCCGTCGGCCTGCGCACGTTGTAACGCGCGCGGCGCGTACGAAACCCGCGCGGCGTGGTCCGGCGCACCGTAGCCGAGCACCCCTTGTACGTTCTCGACGCGAGGCTCGCATCACATATTCATGCCCACCTACGAATCCTGGAGGTGGTGCTTCGCCAACAGATGCACATCGCCCTGGCCGGCACATACGGAATCCGCTGGTTCGCTGATCAAACCGGGGCGGGCTTGTCTCAAGAGTCTCGCCAACGAGTGCGAGCCGCCTACCAAGATCTACAACCGCGCACTCGCCGCACCGGCCCACGCCGATCGCCCTCGGCCGACTGCGAGAGTGTTGTCTTCGGATTCCCACAACCAGGGCAATCGCAGGGCGGGCAGATCCGATATAGCCCCAGGCGCATCGTGGAGGAGTGCCGCGATCTGGTGGGCCGGTTCAACGATGACATCGCGGCATGGGTGCGATCGTCGTCGGCGGTCGACGATCTTTTCGCCGATCCCCCCGCGCAGAAAGCGCTCGCGCACAGCGCGAGCCGACCGGATCGCACGATCGTCGATTGAATCGTTCGGCGACGCTCCTCGACGAGGATTTGTTCACAAATGGCGTGGACGTCGGTGCGACCATCCGCCTTGGACGAACTCCTCGCCCGTTTAGCGTTATTGGTCGTGTTCACGATGGTCCGACCGGCGGTGCTGCCGCTCGACTTCCGGCGTCGGACGAGCCGACTTGTAGGGTGCCGTAGGTCAGCCCGACTGGGGGCAGCTCTTCGAAACCGCCGACCTGAAGGGCGCGGTGCGTAGTTTCCTCGCCGAGGGTCCCGGCAAGGCGCGTTACACCGGTCGGTGACCGCCGGCGTCGTCGGCCGCGCCTGCCGAGCCGAACTGTGATCCGGGTCATATAGTCGAGGGTGTGTCGTCGCTCGTCGAATTTTCTCAGTGTGCGTCGCCCCCTCGCGAACCGGTGACACGGGGTGCGGACGGTCTGCTGCACTACGGTGACCTCAACCCCGCGTTGACCGAGCTGCTCGACATCCGCGCACACCGCTACGCGGACCGCGAGGCGATCGTCGAGATCGACGGCCCGCGGCTGACATACCGCGAACTGTGGACGTCGGCGTCGAAGATCGCGGGCGCGCTGCAGGACCGCGGCATCGGCGTCGGGGACCGCGTGGCCATCCGGTTGCCCAACGGTGCCCGCTGGGTGCAGGCCTTCCTCGGCGCCCTGCTCAGCGGTGCGGTCCCGGTGCCGGTGAACGACTCGCTGGGCGCGGCCGAGGTCGCGCACATCCTCGACGACAGCGCCGTCGACTTCGTCCTCGACGATGAGGACCTGCCGCAGGCGCGGCCATTCATCGACGACGGCGCGAGCCTTGGCGAGACCGCGCTGCTCTGTTACACCAACGGCACCCACGGCCGGCCCAAGGGCGTCGAACTGAGCAACGAGAACCTGCTCTCTGCCATCGAATCCGTCGTCGGGGCACTCGGCCTGCCCGACACCGGCATCCGCGGCCTGCTCGCGCTGCCCCTCGCGCACGCCAGCGGCTGTGTGGACCAGTTGCTGCCCATTCTCGCCGTCGGCGGCACCGTCGTGCTCGCGCCCGGAGCCGATCCAGACCGGCTCGCGCACGTGCTGGGTAGCGAGAGCGTCGACGTGCTGGCCACGACCGTCGAGCAACTGCGCCGGCTGCGGACACGGCCACGGTCGGTCGCGACGGTGTGCTGTTCCGGCGGCGGGCTGGACGCCGACCTGGCGGGCCGGCTGCGGGCGTCGTTCCCGGGTGCGCGGCAACGGTCTCTCTGGGGTGCCACCGAGACCAGCGGGATCGGCCTGCTTGCCGACGCCTGCGGCTGTGTCGGTCGCCCGATCGGCGGCACCGAGATCGCGCTGTGGGGTCCCGAGGCCTCCGACGGGCGCGGCGAGTTGCTGCTACGCGGGCCGAACGTCACCCGCGGCTACTGGAACAACCCGACCGCGACGGCCACACACTTCACTGGAAGCTGGTTCCACAGCGGCGATTTCGTCGAGATTGGGGGCGACGGGCTGGTGCGGCCCGCCCGCCCGGCGTCACCGCAGCAGACGGTCGCGTAGCCGCGCCCGCAGCGCGGCGTCGACGCCGATCGCATCGAGGTATCCGGTGAAGTCGCCATAGCGGTCGGCGACGGTCTGCATCGCGATCAGGTAATAATCCTCGGCCACGCCGAGGATGTCGTCGGACAGTTCGAACACGTCGCCGTAGGTCGCGACGAGCGACTCCCGCAGCGGCACGATCGCCGCGTTGCTGCGAAGGTAGTCGGCCATGATGTCGTCCTCGGTCACCCCGACCGCCCGCAGCACCGAGATCGCGGTCCACCCCGCGCGGTCCTTGCCCGCGGCGCAGTGGAACAGCACCCCCTGCTCACCGTCGGTGAGCGTGCGGGCCACGTCGATGATCGCGGCCGCGGCGCCGTCCAGTGTCGGCATCTCCAGGTAGGCGCGTTCCATGAACGCGCGCGCGGCCGCCGCGGTCACCTGCCGTATGCCCTGATCGCGCGCCGCCTCGTGCGGCGCGAGCCGCGACTGATCCTCCTCGCCATGGTCGCGTCGGAACGGCCGCACCACCGAACGCACCGACGCCGGCAGTTTGTCGGCGCCGCCGCGTTCGATCTCCCTCGGCCCGCGCAGGTCGAACACCGCACCGATGCCGAGTTGCTCGAGGCGCTGCTGTCCCTCGCCGTCGAGGTCGCCGAGATGCGACGACCGGAACAGCACGCCGGACGCGAGGGTGGCGCCGTCGGTCGTGCGAAGGCCCCCGAGATCGCGGAAGTTCCACGCGCCCGAGAGCCAGTACTGGTCGTCGGTCTTGTCGGGCGCGGTGACCTCTGGTGCGGCGTTCTCGTGTGCATCCACATGTGCGAGAGTATCGAGCGGCTGTCGATCGGGTGTGCGGGAGTGTGCTCGCGACGCCGTCGGGATTCGAGTAGTCGACTACTCACGCCGCACCCCCGCATCGGACGATAGCTTCTCCCTGCACGACGAATGAATTGCTCCGGCGTCTCGACGGCAGGTGTGGAACTCCACGCCCGCAATCCTGACCGCACGTACGACTGAGGAACCCGCATAGACGGCCGGGGCGCCGCACCGCTCGATCCAGTCCTGGATCGAAAAGGGGGGCAGGTGGCCGCGGAACCCTTCGTCTTCAATGGCGTTGACGCTACGACCGGTTCGTACCTTCAACCGCCGCTCACCCGAGAGGCTGTATCACGGTGGGCGCAGGGTGAGGAGTTCGACCACGTAGATCTCGACGAGCTGCGGTGGGCGCACGAGCGGGCGACCGACGCCGTTTTCGGGCCCGGCGAAGGGCTCGATCCGTGTGACCTCGCGCAGGTGGGATGGGGTGCGGTGTTCACCCGGGACGCCGATCCCGGGGTGCGGGAGGCGCTGCGCGAACTCCTCGAGCACCGCCGCCACCAGGCCGGTGCCGTTCACCCGGGCCGCTACCGCGAGTTCTGGGGGGACAGCGCGTATCGGCCGGGAGAGTCCAAGGCGGAGTTCCTCGCCCGGAACGGTGCCGCACCCGGTCCGGCCGACCCGGACCGCGTGCCCTACTACCTCCTCCTTGTCGGTAGCGGCCGCGAGATTCCCTTCTCCGTGCAGTACCAGCTCGACGTCCAGTACGCGGTGGGGCGGCTGGCATTCGACACGCCGGAGGAGTATCGCCGGTACGCCGCCGCCGTCGTCGCTGCAGAGACGGGAGTCACGCCGCGCCGCCGCGTCATGGCGTTCTTCGCCCCGGAGAACCGCAACGACCGCGCAACCGCGCTGACCCGGACCGAGCTGATCGAGCCCTTGGTGCACCGGCTCGCCGAGGACCATGCCGACTGGCAGGTCCGAACGGCAGTCGCGGACGAGGCGACGAAGGAGTGCCTCGTCGACATGCTGGGCGGCGACACGACGCCGGGGCTGCTCTTCACGGCCGGGCACGGCGCGGCATGGCCTGCGGCCCATCCCGACCAACCTCGGTGCCAAGGTGCCCTGGTGTGCCAGGAATGGCCCGGCCCGGAGGGCGGCGAGCCTTTGTCCGCTGATCAGTACCTGGCTGCCGACGATGTCACGGACGACGCCGTCGTCCAGGGGCTCATCACCGTGCACTTCGCCTGCTTTGGAGCAGGCACCCCCGAGTGGGACGGCTTCGCGCACCGCAACGGGGGGACGACGCGGGCGCGGCTGGCCCCTGGCCCAATGATCTCGGCGCTGCCTCGGCGCCTGCTGGGACATCCCCGCGGTGGGGCGCTCGCGGTCGCCGGTCACGTCGATCGGGCATGGAGCTACTCCTTCTCTTGGCCCGGGGCCGGCCACCAGACCGAGGTCTACCGCGGCTGTCTGGAGCGGCTCCTGCGCGGGCACCCGATCGGCTCCGCCTTCGAATACGTGAACCAGCGCTACGCGGAGCTGTCCTCGGACCTGTCAACCCTGTTGGAGGACGTGAAGTACGGGCGACGACCGGACCACGAGACCCTGTCCACGACGTGGACCGCGAAGAACGATGCGCGCGGCTTCGTCGTTCTCGGCGACCCGGCGGTGCGGCTGCCCGCGGCCGCGGGCTCCGGACCTGCGGGGCCGGACCGACAGGCAGCGGGACGGCCTGTCCGAGCGGGACGATGCCGTCGACCTCGAGGTTCGAGCGCTCCACCTCGACCTGCTGAAGCAGGCCCACGCGGCGCGGTCGGAGCTGCTGGCGGCTCTCGGCCCCGCGCTCCGCGACCTCCTCGATGCGCTGGAGGGACCATGACAGAAACACCGGACGCCGTCGCCGCGGCCGCGGACCTGGAGATCGGCCTGCACCGGCAGGGCGAGTCCGAGTGGCGCGTCGAGCTTCGCTTCTCCACCGAGGAGCGGGGCACCATCGGCCCGGACACCCTGGTTTCCGGCAGTGCCGATCTCGACCTCGCCCGGCTCACCGACCTCCGGCATGGCGGCAGGACGCCCATGGAGGAGTACGGCCGCGTGCTGACGGACGGCCTGTTCTCGGAGGCGGGCGTGCGCGCCGAGTTTGCCAAGGCTCGCGCCACCGCCGCGACCATGGCCAGGCCGTTGCGCATTCGCCTCCTCATCGCGCCCAGCGCCCCGGAGCTCCACCCATTGCGGTGGGAGACTCTCCTCGATCCATCTGACGGCACCCCACTGCTCACAGACAGCAACGTGCTGTTCTCCCGCTACCTCACGTCCAGCGATTGGCGTCCGGTGCGAATGCGGCTTCGCGGCGAGCTGAGCGCCCTCGCAGTCGTCGCCAACCCACGCAACCTGTCGGAATACGCGCCGGACGGCCGGGAGCTGTCCCGAGTGGACGTCGACGGAGAACTCGAGCGGGCCCGCTCCGGGCTCGCGCCGATCCGGACCGACGCCATGCCCGGGCTGGCCCGGCCCACGCTCTCGAACCTCGCGGACCAGCTCCGCGAGGGCTACGACGTGGTGTACCTGGTGTGCCACGGCTACCTCGTCAACGGCGAACCGCAGGTGGTGCTCGAGCATGAGGACGGCACCGTGCACGTTTTGCACGGGCACCTCCCCCGCCTCGTGGTGATCGCCTCCTGCCAGAGCGCGTCAGGCGACGACGCCACAGTCCACGACGGCGGCGCGCTCGCTGCCCTCGGCCCGCAGCTGGTCGAGATCGGCGTGCCCGCGGTGCTCGCGATGCAGGGCAACGTCACGATGCAGACGGTCGAGCGTTTCGTGCCGGCCTTCTTCCGGGGGCTCCAGCGTCACGGGCGGATCGACCAGGCGATGACCGAGGCACGCGCGGAGATCACCGACCGGGCCGACTGGTGGGCGCCAACGCTGTTCATGCGCCTGCACAGCGGGCGGCTCTGGTACGCGGCCGGTTTCGGGCATCGCGGCTTCGACAAGTGGCCCGCGCTCGTCAACGACGTCTGGTCGCGCAATTGCCTGCCCCTGCTGGGGCCGGGGTTGACGGACGCGCTGCTGGGGCCGCGTCAGCAGCTCGCACGCGAGTTGGCCGACCGCCACCGCTTCCCGCTCGCGCCGTACTACCGGGAGGATCTGCCCCAGGTCGCGCAGTTCCTGGCCATCGAACTGGGGGCGAAGTTCCCCGTCGACGAGCTACGCAGCCATCTCGTCGTCAAGCTCTCCGACCGGCTGGCCGAGTTCTGCGCGCGTGCCGGCGAACCCGTCCCCGCGAAGTACCGGAACATCTCGCGCCCTCAGCACACCAGCGCCCTCCTCGACGAGCTCGTCAACGAGGTCTGGGGCCACCTGCACGCCGATCTCACCGACCCCTTCACCGTGCTGGCGAAGCTCCCACTGCCGATCTTCGTCACCGCCCAGCCGACGAGCCTGCTCGCGTCCGCGCTCCGTGACGAGGGCAAGCAGCCCCGCGTGGAGGTCGCCCGCTGGAACCAGAGGTGCCCGCGCTCGATCTTCGACCGGATGCCGGACTACGAGCCGTCCGCCGAGGAACCGCTCGTCTTCCACATATTCGGCAGCCTGCAGTACCCGGGCTCGGTGGTGCTGCGGGAAGACGACTACTTCGAGTTCCTGCGCACGACCGGCCGCGATTCCGACGCGGTGCCTGAAGTGGTCCGCTCGGCCTTCGCCGACAGCGCGCTTCTCTTCCTCGGGTTCCGCATGGAGGACTGGGACTTCCGGGTCCTTTTCCGCAGCATCATGAGCCAGGAGGGAGGTGCGCTGCTCGAACAGCATTCCCATGTCGCCGCACAGATCGACCCGGAGGAGGGGCTGACGCTCGAACCGGAAGGTGCTCGCCGCTACTTCGAGCGCTACTTCTGCAAGCCGCACGATGTCAGCGTGTACTGGGGCAGCGTCGAGTCGTTTCTCATCGAGCTGTACAAGCGGATCGAGGGCGACCAGTGACCGCGGCGCCGACAGTCATCGATACCAACCCGTTCGTCGGGCCCCGGGCGCTGCGACCTGGCGAGGTGATCCACGGGCGCGACCGCGAGATCCGGCGGCTGACCAACCTCCTCGTGGCCGAACGGATCGTGTTGCTGTACTCGCCCTCGGGCGCGGGGAAGACCTCGCTCATCGAGGCCGGCCTGATTCCCCAGCTGCGGCAGCGCCGCTTCCAGGTCTCTCCCGTCATCCGTGTCTCCCAGCTGCCAGCCGAGCACGTCGCGTCCGAGAACCGCTACCTCGCGAGCACCCTCCAGGCGCTCGAGGCGGGGTTGCGCCCGGACGACCAGCGGCCGATGGCGGACCTGTTGGCGCTGGGTCTTGAGGGCTATGTGCAGGGCTGGGCAACGCAGGACGACCATGGCCCCGGCAACGAGTTGCTGATCTTCGATCAGTTCGAGGAGGTTCTCGTCCTCGATCCCGGAGACACGGAGGTGAAGCGGGCGTTCTTCCGGGAGTTGGGTGCCGTGCTCGAGGAGCGGGACAGGTGGGCACTATTCAGCATGCGCGAGGACTATATCGCCGGCCTGGACCCGTACCTCCCGGAACTCCCGACGCGGCTGCACACCCGGATGCGGCTGGACCTGCTGCCCCCTGAGGCCGCCCTGCGTGCCGTAAAGATGCCGGCTGCCGCGGCCGGCCGACCGTTCCAGGAAGCCGCGGCGGAGAGGCTCGTGCACGATCTGCGGCTGGTTCAGGCCCAGCGCGACGGCGAGGTCATCCAGGTTCCGGGCCCGTTCGTCGAGCCGTTGCAGCTCCAGGTCGTGTGCCGGCGACTTTGGGAAGCACTGCCCGACAACACAGAAGAGATCATCGAGGCCGACGTCGAGCGGTTCGCCCGGGTCGACGCCGCACTCGGGGAGTATTACGCCGAGGAGGTGCGCCGGGTCGCCGACGAGAGCGGTGTGCCGGAGCGGGCGATCCGCGAGTGGTTCGGCCAGGAACTCATCACCGACCAGGGTGTCCGACGACAACAGCAGCGTGGCCCCGGCGGCAACGGAACGGCGGCCGATACGGCCGTGCGCCTGCTCGAGGACGCGCACCTGATCCGCGCCGAGGCCCGACGCGGATCACGGTGGCTGGAGCTGGCGCACGACCAGCTGGTCCAGCCCCTTCAGGCCGACAACGCCGGGTGGTTCCGCGAACACCTGAGCACGGCGCAGCACCAGGCGCAGCATTGGGCGGCGCACAACCGCTCGGGCGACTTCCTGCTGACCGGCAACTCGCTGGTCGAGGCGAGGGGGTGGGCGGCGGAGAACCCGACCGAACTCACCGAGCTGGAGACCAGCTTCCTCGCCGCCTCGTCCGAGGTCGATGCCGATCGGCGGCGGCGGCGTCACATCTCCGTCGCGCTGCGCTGGCTGTCGGCGTTGTTGGCGGTGGCGCTGGTCTTTGCGGGCTACCAGTGGTTCGAGGCAGAACGGGCGAAGGACGAGGCAGACACCCAGGCACTTCGGGCAACTGAGGCCGCGTCGCGCGCGATAGCGGCGGAGGCCGCCGCCGGTGTGGACGACGACCCGCTGCTCGCCGTACGCGAAGCGGAGCGGGCGCTGGACGAGGCCCGCACTGTCGAGGCCGAGGATGCGCTGCGGATCGCGATGTCTCAGCACCCTGCGACGGCTGTTCTCCCGCATGGCGAAACCGTGAACTCAATCTCATTCGCCGAGAAGGGCGACCGCCTGCTCACCTCGAGCTGGGACGGCGTCCGGCTGTGGGATGGCGGCACGGATAAGCAACTCGACATGTTCGAGTCCGACGGTGACGTCCTAGACGCGCAGATGAGTGCTGACGGACGCGCGATCGCCACCCTGACCGCGCCCGGGATCGTGACGGTCCGGTACCCGGACGAGCCGAACCGACCCGCCACGGAAATCACGGACCTCGAGGGCCCGATGGCGTTCAGCCCGCGACGGGTCGCGGGTGGCAGCCGTCGACTCGGCGACGAACACCGTGCGCGTCTTTGACGCCTCCAGCGGGCTCGACGCAACTCCACCGCTCGCCGGTCACGGAAAGACGTACGTCAACTCGATCGCGATCAGCCCGGACCGCGGTGTCGTCGCCGTTGCCAGCACGGGCGAGAGGGTCGTCGTGTACGACGCGACGACCGGAGGTCAGCTCGCTGCCCTGGACGGACACCTGGAAGGGGTAGCGCAGGTGGCGTTCCGGGAGGACTCAAGCGTCATCGCGACCGGGGACGGACAGGGGACGGTCCGCATCTGGACGTGGCCCAACCCGGGCGACCCGATCGTCGTCAAAGGGCAGGATCGCGGCGCGGCGTACGTCACGTTCGATCCGGCGGGCAGTCTTCTGGCGTACAGAGACGAGACACCACGGCTGTTCGACAGCTCGACGGGTGCCTTGGTCCGCGAGTTCGACGGGCACGGCAGCTGGGTCAACGACGCACGATTTACCCCGGACGGACGGCGACTGGTCACGGCCTCGGATGACGGCACCGCCCGCGTGTGGGACGTAAACAGCGGGCGCGAGGTGGCGCGCCTGCGCGGTCACGAAGAAGGTACCGTCTACGGGGCTGCCTTGAACCCGTCGGGGGACGTCGTCGCGACAGCCAGCGGAACGTCGCTGCGGCTGTTCCGGATCTCCGAGCAGGTGCTGCCGACCGACACCGCCGAGTGGATGCTTGATGCCATCTACCTCCCCGACGGCCGCACAGTGGCGGCGGCCGGCGAGGACCATCGCGTGACGATGTGGGATATGGAAAGCGGTGCCGTGGTCGCGAGGCTGGAAGGGCCCACGGTTCCCATATGGGAGATCGACGTCGACCGGACGGGTACCTACGTCAGCGCCGCGGCAGAGGACGGCACGGTCTGGGTATGGGACTGGCGCACGAGCACGGTCGTGGCACAGAAGAATCTTATGTCCCTAGCGATCGACGTGCACTTCGACCCGAGCGGAGAGGTGCTGGTCGTGGCCGGCGACGCGGTGTTGACCTGGCGCTGGCGCACCGACGACGAGCCACGAGCGCTCGATGAAACCGCGTGGGGATTTGCAGCAACATTCAGTCCGGACGGCCGTTACATCGCGGTCGCGGCGGGAGACTACGTCGACCTGTGGCACGCCGACCAGAAAATGATCGAGCGGACCATGCTTGGCCACACGGGCACGGTGACTGACCTCGCTTTCAGTCCGGACGGCGCACGTCTCGTAAGCGCCGCTAGCGACGGAACAGCGCGAATCTGGCGGGTCGATGACGGTGCGCTGTTGCACACGCTACAGCGTGGTCCGCGTGCGATCACATCGGCTGCGTTCGACGACAGCGGGGACCTGGTGGTCACCGGGGGGAGCGCGGCGCCATCAACGTCTGGGACGCCCACAGCGGACGCCCACTCTCGATGCTCGCCCGCCACACAGATTACGTGAACAGCGTGCAGTTCTCGAGCGGCCCGGATCCTCGCATCCTCAGCGCCAGCGACGACTCGACCGTCCGGATCTCGGACTGTGGGCCGTGCGAGCCGCTTGAACAGGTGCGCACCCGTGCCGCAGAGTTGCTGTCGGCGGACGGGCGGAGGACGTACACACAGGTGTCGGTCGGTCATTGCTACCGCAAGTTCGGGCCTCACAGTGAGCCGGTGGAGTGCGAGGCCCCGCACCTCGACGAGGTCTTCGCGGTCCTGATCCACCCGGCGGCCGAGGGCGACCCCTTCCCCAGCACATCCCTGGATGGCTGGGCGCAGGGCGAGTGCCAGGGCGACGTGTACCGGCAGTACCGCGGGATGGCCTACGACGACGACATTGACTACGACGCCAGGTGGTCTGCTCCCGGCCCGGACGAATGGGACATGGGACAACGAACCGTCGTCTGCGTGCTGACGCCGATGGACTACCAGGATCGTAGCCAGTCCGCTCGCCAGCCCAGCTGACCGAAGCCGACCGGGTAGGAGGAGGTTTCACGCGATGGTCGAGAAAGAGGGCCACCCACGACGCGCCGGGCTCAGCGGGGCGCCGCTGGCCGTGGCGGTTGTCGCGGTGTGCATCTGGATCGCATTCGTCCTGGTGATGCTGCTGTCGTCCGACACACCGGACCTGCAGTGGACGCGGCTCACCTTCGTCTTCTCCTCCGTGGAGGCGGTCGCGTTCGCGGCGGCGGGCGCCCTCTTCGGCGTCACCGTCCAGCGTGACCGGGTCGAGCGAGCGGAAAAGCAAGCCGACAGCAACGCGAAGGACGCCGCGAACGGACGGGCACTCGCGGCGATGACGATGGCGGACGACGACGGGGCTCCCGGCCAGAAGAACGAACCCCCGTTCCCCGAGGAGTCCTACGGAGTCGAAGGACCCGTGGCCTCCGAGGAGTCTTACGGAGTCGCCGGGCAGCCGGATCGCGAAACCCGCCGCCGGCACGCCGATGCCGCCCGGCGCCTGTTCCCCGATCTCTGAGAACGGGTGCCGGATCAGACCGACGACGTGACGCGTCATCGCTGGAGTTGCTCGACCCGCGTCGGTCACAGCCTTCGCGCCGCGATCGGTCAACAGGATCGTGTAGTGGTTCACCCCGCAACGAGCACGCTGCGCAGTGTCGGCATCGATTCGAGCCAGTCCGCAACCGCGTGGTCGGGGTAGAGCGGCGGCGACTGATTCAGGATCCCGCGCTCGGCACGAACCAGGACCGTCGGTTTCGTGAGCCGGCCGAGGGCGCGAGCGACATCGCCATGGTCGAGTGCGCTCTCCGCGTCCGCGATGACTGAGTCCTCACGCACCGTGGACCGCAGCGTCGGGGGCTGACCGCCGAGGTCGTAGGCGAGTGCCGCTTCGATGTCCGTGTTCCAGGCATCGACCAGTGCGGGATGTCGTCGCCAATACTCGCAGTACGCGTCGGTCGACACGAACGTGCTGTGCAGGCGGTCGAGTGCGGGTCCGATCAGGGACGCGAGCAGCTGATCGGTCGGCAGTTCGGCGAGCGGCCCGAGTTCCAGTGGGATGCCGCCGTCGACCAGCACGAAGCTGCGTGCCCGATCCGGGTAGCGGTCGGCGCAGACGAGTGCGCCAAAGCCACCCATGGAGTGGCCGACAAACGTAGCGTGCTCGATTCCCAGGAAGTCGAGCACGGCAACGAGGTTGTCGGCGTGGGCTGCCATCGAGAACGGCCCGGCGATTTCGCTGCTGCGCCCTCGTCCGCGCAGATCCGGTGCAACCACCGTGAAGTCGGGGCCGAGTCGACCGGCGAGCGTGCCGAAGTGCAGATGTTTCCGGTGATGCCGTGCGCGGCAAGGATCACCTCGCTGCCCTCGCCCCATCTGCCGACCCTGAAGTTTCCGCCGGCAACCGCAACGTCGAAGGTCCCGTGACTCATCTCTCGTTCCTCCCGTTCTCGCGGCGAATGCGTCGAGAGTAACTGCGCCGGTTCCGATCATGTGCCCCGCCCGCCGACCAGCTGCATCCTTGCGGTGACATCCGGCGTCGTTCGGTCGCCCGGGATGTAGACGTGTGGTCCCGCGAAGCCTCCTGTGTAACAGCGAATCTGATGTCGGTGCGTCGCCGCCCGGGCCCGACGTCGGGCCGATGACGTTCTGCGTGGGCGAGTTCCTGATCGCGTTGGTGGGGTGGTCGACGCCGGGGCGGGAGGACCTGCCTGCGGGGGTGCGGCACGAGTCGAGCGGCGCGAGTCTGGGGGCGAGGAAAGCCCTGCAGGGTACCTCGCCGGACTCGGCGACAAATCGATCGCACTCGTCGACGGCTGGACGCCCTTGCAGGTCCCTCGATCTAGGCTCCCTCGTGAATCGACCTGCTCTAGCGGACAGGCACTCGAAGCCATTCGTCCCAATACGCGACCAGCCTGCGTCAGCACGCCCGGTGCGCGCTGCGCCCGGCAATCACCTGGCGCGGAGAACTGCAGCGCGGCTCGCACCTTGTGGAGACCGAACTGTCGGAGGCGTTGAGCATCAGCTGCGGCACGCTTCGGGAGGCGATGCCCAGTTGCAGCAGGAGGGCTGATCTCCGCCGGGGATCGGGGCAGGCTGTCCGTGCGTCACCTCGACACCAAGGAGATCCGCGACATTTTCCGCGGTGCGCTGCGCGCTCGAATCCCTCGCTGCCCGCGACCTGTCCGCCCGGGCGGCCCGCGACGCCTCCGTTGCTGCGTTGCGCGCCGCGGTCGAGGAAATGGTGCGCCGCGAGAAGCGGAGCGTCGACGACCGCATCGAGGCCGACCTCTGCTTCGACCGCACCCTGGTCCGACTCACCGGCAACGACACCCTCTGCACTCCTGGACCTCCCTCGAGGGGCAGCATCCGGATATCGATCAATTGGGCCGGCCTCGAGCGGGCGGTGGCGAACATGAACGCGCGCCGGCACATCAAAATCGTCGACGCTATCGAGTCCGGCGATCCGTCGCTGGTCTCCGAGACGGTTGCCGAACACATGGGCGCGGCGGCGGAAATGCTGGTGTCCGGCGCGGCGTGACGTCGGGACCGTCGGCTTTTAAGACGGCGGGGGTTCTTCGGGTTCGGGTGGTTCGGTGCGGGTGCGTCCGCCGCCGACGTTGGGGGTGGGGTCGGTGGCGGCGGGGACTGGGGTGAGGCCGCCGGCGGGGAGGGTGAGGTGGCGGTCGCCGTGGGGTCCGGTCCACAGGATCGCGGTGCCGGGCAGGGCGCGGGCGTGCCAGAGCCCGGCGGTTTTCAGCGCATGATGGAACGCGCAGAGGCACTGGAGGTTTGAGACGATCGTCCAGCCGCCCTCGATCGGGTTGGTGGGGTCGAACGCGGTGATGTGGTCGAGTTGGCAGCGGGCGGCGGGCATGGTGCAGTAGGGGAAGCGGCAGTGCCGGTCCCGGGCCCGCACCAGGGCCGCGGTCTCGGCGTTGGGCCGGTAGGTCAAAGCCCCGGCGGGCGGGACGAGCAGGCCGCCGTGCCCGTCGGGGTGGATGCCGTCGGCGAACTCGGGGCAGGTGGCGAGCAGGTCGGTGAACCGCTGGTAGAGATCGGCCTGCACGACGGGGACCAGGACCGGCTTGGGCGCGCAGGACGGGAGGTAGCCCGCGCGGCGGCGGGTACCGCGCGCGGCGAACGTCGCGAGCAGCGGGTGACACAGGCGGGTGTGCAGGACGGATTCGACGGGCGACTCGGCGGGCTCCGCCGGTGCCGGTGCCGGTGCCGCCGGGTCCTCGGTGGGGGATGCGGGTTCGGCGCCCGGTTCGATGATCGTGTCGGGGTCGGGCGCGGTGTCGGTGTCGACGGCCGGCGCGGTGCCGGCTGCTGCCTGCTCGGGGGTGAGGATGCCGGCGGCGACGGCGAGGTCGACGAGCTCCACGAGGATCGGCACCCAGGTGGCGTCGGTGGCGAGTTCGCGGGCCAGCTCGGGGTCGATGGGGCCGTGTCCGGGCAGGTACGCCGGCTCGCTGCGTAGCCCGAGCAGGGTCGGGGCGTCGACGGTGATCTGCACCAGCGGTGTGCGCCGCGACGGTGGGGTGGGGTCGGCGGTGCAGTCACGGCGCCCGCAGGTGCAGGCGAGGTGGTCCTCGCCGTGCATGATCGCGAGGTAGGCGTCGACGAGGCGATGACGGGTGTCGCGGGGGTCGTGTGCGCAGACGGTGGCCGCGACCTCGCCGATGCGCTGCCACACCGCGGCGGCCTCGTG
>DATDBL010000222.1:0-2356 GCA_036524855.1 Aldersonia sp.
CCGACGACGCGGCATTGACGTCCAGGCAACGGACAGGTCTCGATTGCGGCGCAGTCCCGGCGCAATTGGGAACACGCCAGCTTTACGGCGATAACGTCATGAGGCATCCACGTCGACGCATCGCGCGTCGCGGAGAGGAGCCGCCCATGTGGAACGTCATCGGCACCATCATCTTCGGCGCGGTCATCGGTGTGTTGGCGCGCCTCGTCCTGCCCGGTAAGCAACCGATGGGCTGGATCATCACAATCGTGCTCGGCATCGCGGGCGCCCTGATCGGCTACTGGGTCTGGGGCAGTGTCCTGGACAAGGAAGACACCGGCGGCATCGACTGGATCCGGTGGGCCATCAGCATCGCCGCCGCGGCCGTGCTGTGCCTCGGATATGGCGCGATCGTCTCGCGGAAGACAGCAAAGACCTAGCTTTGCTTGCCTAAAGACCGCAGTCAGCCTTCGGCCCCGACCGGTGCTCCGGTCGGGGCCGTGGCATGCGCGGGCGAATCCGCCAACAACGCCGCCAGCGCCATCCGGCGCAGCACCGCGCGACTCGACGTCGGTGCCGCCGGATCGGCGCTGTGTGGCGTGGAGTTGATCAGGCCGAACGTGGCGTGCGCCATCACCCTGGCCTCCGACACGTCGAGTCGCGGATGGATCCGACGTAACACGCCCACCCAGATCTCGACATAGCGTCGCTGCGTCTGACGGACCTCGTGGCGCGGCTCCTCCGACAACGACGTGAGCTCGCGGTCCTGCACGATGATCAGATTCGGCTCGCCGAAGGCGAAGTCGAGGTGGAACTCGACCAGTTCGGCGAGGGCCCGGTGCGGATCGTCGGTGCGGTCGAGCACGTTGGCCCCGCCGGCCAACAGATGGTGGCTGATTCCGACCAGCAACTCGGCAAGCATCGCATCCTTGTTCGGGAAGTGCCGGTAGACCGCCGGTCCGCTGATCCCGACGGCGGCCCCCAGATCCTCGAGTCGCACGCTGCTGAATCCCCGCTCGGCGATCAGCGCCGCGGCCGCCTCCAACAACTGCCGACGACGGTCGGCCTTCGCGCGGCTTCGCGGCGTTTCATTGTCGCGGCTCCGCCGCGGTGTTTCCGCACCGATCTCGGTCATTCGCCACACCTCCTCGCCCTCGGGGCTGTACAACTCAGTTAATCACAGCTAACCTAGTTTCAGTTAGTCAAAATTAACTCAAGTCTCGAGGACGGATGGTGGCGTGACCGCGACTCTGACATCGAACCGCGAACAGCATTTGCAGCTCGTCGGTGAACTACGCGAACGGCTGGCCCGGGTGTCGCTCGGCGGCAGCGCCAGCGCCCGCGAGCGGCACGTGAGCCGCGGAAAGCTGCTCCCGCGCGAGCGGGTGGACTCGCTGCTCGACCCCGGTAGCCCCTTCCTCGACATCGCGCCCCTGGCCGCATACGGGATGTACGACGACGAGTCGCCCGGCGCCGGCATGATTGCCGGCATCGGCCGGGTCCGTGGTCGCGAGTGCGTGATCGTCGCCAACGACGCGACGGTCAAGGGCGGCACCTACTACCCGATGACGGTGAAGAAGCACCTGCGGGCGCAGGAGATCGCGCTGCAGAACAACCTGCCGTGCCTCTACCTCGTCGATTCCGGCGGCGCGTTCCTGCCCCGCCAGGACGAGGTGTTCCCCGACCGCGAGCACTTCGGTCGGATCTTCTACAACCAGGCGACCATGAGCGCCAAGGGAATTCCGCAGATCGCGGCCGTGCTCGGCTCCTGCACCGCAGGCGGCGCGTACGTGCCGGCGATGAGCGACCAGGCCGTGATCGTGCGCAACCAGGGCACCATCTTCCTCGGCGGCCCGCCGCTGGTGAAGGCCGCGACCGGCGAGGTCGTCACCGCGGAGGACCTCGGTGGCGGCGACCTGCACTCCAAGGTCTCCGGCGTGACCGACCACCTCGCCGAGGACGACCGCGACGCGCTGAACATCGTGCGCGACATCGTCGGCACCTTCGGCCCACGCACCCCGCGGCCGTGGGACGTCGCACCGACCGTCGCCCCGGTCGCCGACCAGACCGAGCTCTACGACGTCGTCCCGACCGACCCGCGCACGCCCTACGACGTGCACGAGGTCATCGTCCGGACGGTTGATGGCGGCAAGTTCGACGAGTTCAAGCCCGAGTACGGCAAGACCCTCGTCACCGGCTTCGCCCGCATCCACGGCCACCCGGTCGGCATCATCGCCAACAACGGCGTGCTGTTCGGCGAATCAGCCCAGAAGGGTGCGCATTTCATCGAACTGTGCGACAAGCGTTCGGTGCCGCTGCTGTTCCTGCAGAACATCTCGGGCTTCATGGTCGGCCGCGACTACGAGGCCGGTGGCAT
>DATDBL010000223.1:0-6740 GCA_036524855.1 Aldersonia sp.
TGGGCGACCACCTGCCCGCCGCCGCGGCACAACTTCTACGAGTTGCCGCGGGTGCGCTCGGAGCGTCCGGCGTTCGAGTTGCACTACCCGCACATGGTGGAGCGGATGCGCGCCGAGGCCCACGTCGGCCCTGGCCACAAACACGCCAGCGAATCACTCGAGGAATCTCGGCACCAGCCGCTCACCATGGGCGACGAGGGCGACCCGGGCACCGACACCAAGCCCTGACCCGACCACCCAGGAGGCCCCGTCCGGTGCGGACGGGGCCTCCGGCGTGTTTCCGGGTGCCCGACGCCGTGACACTGAACCCGGCGACACTGAACCCGGCGACACTGAACCCGGCGACACTGAACCCGGCGACACTGAACGCGGCGACACTGAACGCGGCGACACCGAACCCGGCGACACCGGGCGGGGCGACAATGAGACGCGGCGACAACGAGAGGATGAGCGTGAGCGCAACCGAGGAGACCGTGCTGGTGACCATCACGGGCCGCGATCGGCCCGGCGTCACCTCGGAACTGCTCGCGGCACTCGCTCGACACGAGGTGACGCTGATCGACGTCGAGCAGGTCGTGATCCGTGGACGCCTCACCCTCGGTGTGCTCGTCGCCTGCAAGCGCGACCCGGAGGCGTTGCAGGAAGAGGTCGAGCAGGCGATGGCCACACTCGGGATGTCGGCCGACGTCGAGATCGGCGCCGACCCCGCGCAGCGGCCGACGCTGTCCACCCACGCCGTCGTCATCCTCGGCAGCCCCCTGACGGCGAAGGCGTTCAGCGCCGTCTCGCGCAAGCTCGCGCAACAGGGCGCCAACATCGACTCCATTCGCGGCATCGCCGACTACCCGGTGACGGGTCTCGAGCTGTTGGTCAGCGCCACCAACACCGGCGCCGACGCCGACGCGCTGCTGCGCACCGGACTCGCCGAGGTCGCGGTCCGGACCGGCGTCGACGTCGCCGTGGAGCGTGCAGGACTCGCGCGGCGAGCCAAGCGGCTCGTGGTGTTCGACGTCGACTCGACCCTGATCCAGGGCGAGGTCATCGAGATGCTCGCTGCGCGTGCAGGCGTCGCGGACGAGGTCCGCGCCGTCACCGAGGCCGCGATGCGCGGCGAGATCGACTTCGAGGAATCGCTGCGCCAGCGCGTCGCCACCCTCGAGGGGCTCGAAGAGTCCGTGCTCGACGAGGTCGCGGCAGCGATCGTGCTGACTCCGGGCGCCCGCACCACGATCCGCACGCTGCGGCGACTCGGCTACCACTGTGGCGTCGTGTCCGGCGGGTTCCGTCGGGTCATCGACCCGATCGCGCACGACCTCGAACTCGACTACGTCGCGGCCAACCATCTCGAGGTGCTCGAAGGCAGGATCACCGGCAAGGTGGTCGGCAATATCGTCGACCGCCAGGGCAAGGCCACCGCGCTGCGGGCGTTCGCCGCGGAGGTCGGGGTACCGATGGAGCAGACGGTCGCGGTGGGGGATGGCGCCAACGACATCGACATGCTCAACGCTGCCGGGCTCGGTGTCGCGTTCAACGCGAAGCCGGCGCTGCGCGAGGTCGCGGACACGGCGCTGTCGCACCCATTCCTCGACGCGGTGCTGTTCGTGCTCGGCGTCACCCGCGACGAAGTCGAGGCCGCGGACGCGGTCGACGGCCTGGTGCGGCGCGTCCCGCTCGAACCGACCGGTCGTGGCTGACGCCGGGTTCGCGCAGCAGCACGCCCTGCTCGCGCGCGGCTACGGCGGCGCCGACGATCCCCCCGACCCGGCGGACGTGCTCGCGATGCCGATCGTGCTGCACCTGCCCAAGCAGGACCCGCCGAGGCGCAGTGCCGTCCTCGAGGCGGCGGCCGCGGCGACGGTCACGCTGTGCCTCGACGAACGCTGCGGACCCGACGGGGCGTGGCACGACGCGCTCGTTGCGTGGACAACGGCGCGGATCCGCAAGGTCGCTCGGCGTGCCCGCGGCGCGCAGTGGCTGGCGGCGCAGGAGGTCGCGGGCGTGACCGTCGACATCGACGGCGCGCAGGCGCGGGTTTTGGTGCCCGGGCGGGTCGGTGACCTCGACCCGCGGATCCGGCGACTGCAGATCGGCGGCACGGACCTGCCGCACGACGATCCCGGCGACCCGGCACCCGGCCTGCCGGTGCTGTGGGTGAACGCCGCACTCGAGATGACGCTCGGCAAGGCGGCCGCGCAGGTAGGGCATGCCGCGATGCTGCTCGCGGGTGCGCTCGACGTGGAGCAGGCGTGGACCTGGGCCGAGCAGGGCTACCGCAGCGCGGTGCGCGACGCCCCGGCCGCGCAGTGGCCTGGGCTGACCCTGAGTGCCCGGGTGGCGGTGCGCGATGCCGGTTTCACGGAGGTGGCACCCGGCTCGACCACCGTCCTCGCGATCCCTGGCGTGGGAGGCTGATCGACCTGATGGACACTGACGACGCCCACCGACGCTTCGCAAGCGCCCGGGTCGCGCGCCTGGCGACGGTCGGAGCCGACGGCGCCCCGCACCTCGTGCCTGTGGTGTTCGCCCTCGCCGACAACCGGGTGCTGATGGCCGTCGACTTCAAACCCAAACACACTCCGCGACTGCGGCGCCTCGACAACATTGCGGCCACCGGGCGGGTCAGCCTGCTCGTCGACGAGTACGACGAGAACTGGGACACGCTGTGGTGGGTCCGGGTGGATGGGCACGCCGTCGTGGTGCCTGGGACCGACTCGGTGGGCGTCGTCGCGATCGACGGGCTCGTCGCCAAGTACGAGCAGTACGCCCACGCGCGGCCCGAGGGACCGGCCATCGTCGTCGACGACCTGCGCTGGCGCTGGTGGTCGGCCAAACGCGTCGTGCCTGGTCAGGGCCCGTGAGTACTTGAAGAGTCTATAGACTCTTCAACCACTCACGGGTCGGGTGGTGGCGCGGAGGGCGAGCAGCGTGGGGCCGGTGAGGGACAGGGCGGCGCCGACGGTGACAGGGGATGTCGACGTCGGGGAGCCGTCGGGCTGCGACGAGTCGAGGACGGCCTCGAGCGTCGAGGAGAACCACTCCGGGGCGCCGACCACGACCTCGGCCGCGTCGCCGGAGTGCAGGATCAACAGCCAACTCGTGTCGCCGACGAGTCCGCCGCTCGCCGAGCGTGACCGCACGTCCGAGCCGTCGATCCACATCTGCAGCGTGCGGTGGCTGTCGTCGGCCCAGCCGACCTCGTCGAGTTCCGTGCCGGAGCCGTCGAACCAGACGAGGTCGGGATTGCCGGTCGGGGTCGCGCGGCCGGTGAAGAACTCCGGCTGCCGCAGCGCCGGGGCGTCACGCCGCAGCGCGGTGAGCCGCGCGACGTACTCGGTGAGCGCCGGGTCGGCCGCCGCCCAGTGCACCGGCCAGGCGTCGACGACCGGGGTGTCGGCGGGCACGCAGTAGGCGTTGTTGTTTCCGCGCTGCGAGTGTCCGAGTTCGTCGCCCGCGAGCAGCATCGGCGTTCCGGTGGACAGCAGCAGCGTCGCCAGCAGCGCCCGCAGGTGCCGAGCGCGATTTGCCAGGATCGTCGCGTCGCGGATCGGGCCCTCGTGCCCGTGGTTCATCGACAGGTTGTGCGTGGTGCCGTCACGGCCCTCCTCGCCGTTGGCGCGGTTGTGCTTGCGCGCGTAGGACACCAGGTCGGCGACGGTGAACCCGTCGTGTGCGGTGACGAAGTTGACCGACGCCCACGGTCGCCGGGTGCCGAGTCGATTTCCCGTCGCTCCGCTCGCCCCGAAGATGTCCTGGGAGCCGGCCAGGCGCGACGCGATGTCGCGCACCCCGGTTTCGCGGATCCAGAATCGCCGGGTGTCGTCGCGGAACCGGTCGTTCCACTCCGACCACTGGATCCCGAACTGGCCCACTTGGTATCCCGCCGCGGTCGCGTCCCAGGGCTCCGCGATGAGCTTGCAGCGCCGCAGCGCCGGGTCGGATGTGATCGCGCTCAACAGCGGCGCCCGTGCGTCGAAGGCGCCGGCACCGTCGCGGCCGAGCACGGGCGCGAGGTCGAAGCGGAACCCGTCGACGCCCATCGTGGTACGCCAATAGCGCAGGCTGTCGCACACCATCCGGACGACCGCGGGCGACCAGCAGTTGACGGTGTTGCCACACCCGGTGATATCGACGTCGGTGCCGTCGTCGGCGAGCGCGTAGTAGCCGGGTGCGTCGAGGCCGCGGAACGAGATCGTGGGCCCGTCGACCGACGACTCGCAGGTGTGGTTGTAGACCACGTCGAGGATCACCTCGATGCCGGCTGTGTGCATGAGGTCGACCATGTAGCGAAACTCGTCGACCTCCGCGCCCGGGACGCTGGCGTACCCGGGGTGCGGCGCGAAGAAGCCCGCCGTGGAGTACCCCCAGTGGTTGCGCATGCCCCGCGCCCGCACCGGCGCCTCGGTCAGAAACGCCTGCACCGGAAGCAGTTCCACGGCGGTCACGCCGAGTTGAGTGAAGTGATCGAGCACCGGGTCGGCAGCCAGACCACGGTAGGTGCCGCGCAGCGGCGGCGGCAGGTCGGGGTGGCGGGCGGTATAGGAGCCGACGTGCAGTTCGAGCAGCACGGTCTCCTCCCACGGGGTCTCGAGCCGCGGCACGCTCGGCGGCGCGAGCGACGCGGTCACCACGGAGAGCGGAATGTGACGGATCGAGTCGACGTCCGACGGCGCGCCGAACGGGTCGGTGCCCTCGTACGCCGCCAACGCGGCGGCGTCGCCGAGGGTTCCGTCGATGCGGTGCGCGTACGGGTCGAGCAGCAGTTTGTGCGGGTTGAACCGCAGTCCGCGGCGCGGCTCCCACGGGCCGTGGGCCCGGTACCCGTAGCGTTGCCCTGGCGCGATCCCGGCGATGCTTCCGTGCCAGATGCCGTAGGTCGGTTGCGTCAGTTCGATCCGCCGCTCCACGCCACCGTCGACGAGGCAGACGTCCACCCGTTCCGCATCCGGGGCATGCACGGCGAACTGCGCGCCGCCGTCGACGAGGGTGGCCCCGAGCGGGAACGGCGACCCGGGCGTGGGCGGGTGGCTCGAAAGCGGCGCATGCGACACGAAATCTGATCCTGCCGTGAAAGGCTCGGGCATGTGCGCAAAGATGACTCCGTGCCGGAACCCGATCCAGATCTGCTCATCGCCTTCTCCGACGTCCTGATCCGCCGCTCCGGCTACACGCTCGTCGGGCCGGTGAGTTGGCAGGTCGAACTCGACGAGAAATGGGTCGTGCTCGGGCCGAACGGCGCTGGAAAGACGTCGCTGCTGCGGATCGCCGCCGCCGAGGTGCACCCGACCTCCGGCACCGCCCACGTGCTCGGGGAGCGGCTCGGCCGCGTCGCCATCAGCGAGCTACGGCCCCGGATCGGTCTCTCGTCGTCGGCGCTCGCGGCACGGGTGCCGCCGGACGAAAAGGTGAGCGACGTTGTCGTCTCCGCCGGATACGGCGTCCTCGGCCGGTGGCGCGAACAGTACGACCGGGTCGACACCGAACGCGCCATCGACATGCTCGAGGGCCTCGGCGCCGAGCACCTCGTCGACCGCGCGTACGGCACCCTGTCGGAGGGGGAGCGCAAGCGGGTGCTCATCGCCCGCTCGTTGATGACCGACCCGGAGTTGCTGCTGCTCGACGAACCCGCCGCGGGCCTCGACCTCGGCGGCCGCGAGGAACTCGTCGCCCGGCTCACCGCGCTCGCCGAAGATCCCGACTCGCCCGCGACCGTGCTGGTCACCCACCACGTCGAGGAGATCCCGCCCGGCTTCACGCACGCACTGCTGCTCAAGGACGGCGAGGCGGTCGCGCAGGGGCTCATCGAGGACGTGCTGACGGGGGAGAACCTCAGCGAGGCGTTCAGCCAGCCGATCACCCTCGACGCCGCCGACCGTCGTTACTTCGCGCGCCGCACCACCACACCCGGGCGGCACCGTACCCGCTGAACCGGCACGGTGCGCGGTCGGCGTACGGTGCAATCCGTGAACGATTCGTCGACCCTGCCGGTGCGTGACGCGTCGACCGTGATGCTGGTGCGCGACGGTTCGGCCGGCGTCGAGGTGTTCCTGGTCCGGCGGGTGCAGGGGATGGTGTTCGCGGGCGGGATGACGGTGTTCCCCGGCGGCGGGGTCGACCCTGCCGACGCGGACGCGGAGGTCGCATGGGCCGGTCCGCCGCCGTCGTGGTGGGCGCAGCGTTTCGGCGTCGACGAGCCACGCGCGCGGGCGCTGGTGTGCGCCGCGGTGCGGGAGACGTTCGAGGAATGCGGGGTGCTGCTCGCCGGACCGACCCACGACTCGATCGTTGCGGACACGACCGAATTCCACGCCGCCCGCGAGCGGCTGGAAGGTCGCGAACTGACGTTGAGTACGTTTCTCGCCGAGAACGATCTGGTGCTGCGCAGCGACCTGCTTCGGCCGTGGTCGCGCTGGATCACCCCGGTGGGCGAACTGGCGCGGCGCTACGACACGGCCTTCTTCGTCGCCGTCGTGCCGGAGGGTCAGCTTGCCGACGGCGCGACGTCGGAGGCGGACGAGGTGGCCTGGTCGACGCCGGCCGCCGCGCTGGCGGACCGGCTCGCCGAACGCACCATGCTGATGCCGCCGACGTGGGCGCAGCTCACCTCGTTGAGTCGGTGCGCCGACACCGCTGCGATCCTCGCCGCCGAACCCGAAATCGAACCGATCCTGCCGGAGTTCCGCGATGTCGACGGGGACACCGTGCTGCACTTCCCGGGCATGGACGACTTCTACGCCGGCGGG
>DATDBL010000224.1:0-2041 GCA_036524855.1 Aldersonia sp.
CCCCCCCCCCCCCACGTGCGTGTCCGACCGCCGCCCTCGCGATGGCTACGCTGGAACGGCACGCTCGGTGCAGCGCACACCAACCCGCAGCGCGCGGGATTCCCGCCGCCGACGGCCTGTTCGGCTTCCTGGACATCGTGCGCAACGGGATCGCCGACGCCGGGGTACTGGGTCGATTCGAAGGTGTTGCGGTGGACGAGCGCGCAATCACTAGCGACACCCGTGCGCATTGCGCTCGGTGGGCTACCTGGTGGCGATGCGCGCCGTCGCCCCCGCCCTGGCCCTCGGCATCGCGGTCGTACTCAAGCCCGACCCGCGCACCCGCGGTCTGCGGTGGCTTCGTCATCGCTCGGCTCTTCGAGCTCGCGGGCCTGCTGCATGTCGTGCCCAGGGACGGGGTGGCCGGTACCCCGCCCTGACGTGTGACCCCGACATCGCGATGATCCAGTCCACCGGGTCCACCGCGGCTGGCGCAAGGTCGGGAGGCCGCCGGCAAGCACCTCGAGAAGGTGTCCCTCCAACTCGGCGGCAAGAGTATGGCGACCGGGCGTGTCCTCGTCCAGCGTGGGGTGTACGAACCGTTCCTCGCGAAGTTGACCGCCAAGGCCGAGAGCCTCACCGTCGGCGACCTGGCCACCGAAGAGGTCACCCTCGGCCCGCTCATCAACGAGGCCCAGCGCGACCACGCCGCGAAGCTGCTCGCGCAGGCGCAGGACGTCGGCGCTCGGGTCGAGACCGGCGGCTCGTACGACAAGCTGTTCTTCGAGGCGACGGTGCTGGCGCAAGGCATCGAGGCGCTCGGCCCGCGCGGAGCGATGGGTGTCGTCGGTGCCCCGCCACTCGGCACCGCAGCCCAATTCGACGTCAACAACCTCTTCGGCGGGTCGAACGATTCGCGGCATCGTTGAGGGCGACAGCGTGCCACAACAGTTCATCCCGCAGTTGGTGGCGCTGCATCAGCAGGACGCTTCCCGTTCGACAAGCTCGTCACCCACTACCCGTTCGCAGAGATCAACCAGGCAGCCCGCGACAGCATTGCCGGCCGAACGTTGAAACCCATTCTGCGGGTGCCAGAATGAGTTGATTTCGGCCGGCGCCAGCGCGTCGGTACTGCGACGGCGGTAAGTGGTTCGCGAGCCACAGTGCGCTGCCGTCGCGCTATGCTGGCCCACACCCTCAGCAACCGGGCTAATGGCGGAGTGGAACCGGAAAACCCATCTGAAACAAGGGAGAACCCGATGAGCGACGGACTGGGCTGGGACGATCTCGAGGTAGCACTTGCCGGACCCGGCGTCGAGATCCGCACCGTGGAAGCCGCCGGGATGACGAATGCCCTGATCCGCCTCTCGGCGGGCTTCGATGCCCGACCGGTCTTCAAGGGGGCTTCCTGGAGACCTGTGCCAGGTGCCGCACTGGGGCTACGTGGTCAGCGGCCAACTGGCGTTGTGGACCGCGGACGGGTCGCGCCGAACCTACGAGCCTGGTGAACTCTTCGTCTGGGAGCCCGGCCATGCTCCGGCTGCGGACGTGGACACCGAGTACGTCGAATTGTCACCGTCGGACGGATTCGCCGGACTGATGGCGCACGTGCGCGGCTGAGCCACGAATTTCGGGCACTACGCAGCAGGCGGGTGTGCAGGTGTCGAGTTCGTCGGCATCGCGCGGCCGAACCCGTATGTACACCGTCACCCGAATCGTTGGTCGAGCACGCCCGACGGCATAGGGAGCGTTCGCGATTACGCTCGACGGGTGCCCCACCCCGCCACCACCGCGCCCTCGCCGGAGGTCCTCGCTGCGCTGCGCGACGTCGTCGAGGGCCCGCTGCTCGGGATAGCGGAGCGGTTCTCCCGGTTCCTCGCACCCGTCTGGCCGCACACCGCGTTGGTGATCTTCACGCGCAAGTGCACCGGACGACCGCGCAAGGTCAGCGGAGACCCGGAGATCCTCGGGCGGGTGAGCATCGCCGAACTCGAGGTCGTCCGCGACGCGCTCGAGCCGGGTGTTGCGTTCGACGGCGGCGCGCTGATCGCGGGCCGGCGGC
>DATDBL010000225.1:0-31204 GCA_036524855.1 Aldersonia sp.
TCATGAAAATCCTCCTCCCCCTGATGTCTCCCGCCGTCCGAAAGGACTTCCCGCGACAGTTCGACGGATTCAAGCAGTTCTGCGAGGCGCGGCCCTGATCACGTGGGGCCAAAAGCTCCACGCGGGCAGCCGCAGTCGGACTCCGCGAGGCCCGTCGAGGACACCGTTCCCCAACACGCGGCGCTGAGTGGCCTGGTGTGGTCGAGCGAGCCTGCTTCGGCTCGGCGAGGTGGCGCACAACGCTCCCGCAACGCCGTTGTCGCGAGCATGTCGCCCTTGTCGGACGCCTGGACGCCTGGACGCCTGGACGCCTGATGCTGGGACGTGAGTTAGGAAGCGCGCAGTAATTAGGTGGGTTCCTTTGGGCGTGTCGCGGTGCGGTCGGCCGTCAGCGTGTAGTTCCAGTCGCCGTGGAATTCGTGACGGTGCAGTTGGGTGGCTTCGAGGGCGGCGATCTGCTTGTCGGTGATCTTGATGCCGCGCTCGTAGGTGTCGGTGTCGAGTGCGGCGTGCACGGTCAGTCCGGTGGAGGTGGTTGTTGCTCGGAGGGTTTCGATGACGACCTCGTGGGACTCCAGGGGTCGACCGCGCCAATTGCGGCTGATCGCGGAGAACAGCCGGTGTTCGATCTTGTTCCATTTGGAGGTGCCCGGCGGCAGGTGACAGACGGTGATGTCGAGCTCGGCGTGGGCGGCGAAGATGGCCAGTTCGGTCTTCCACAGCCGCAGCCGGGAGCCGTTGGACCCGCCGGCGTCGGCGGTGATGAGCAGCCGCCGCGCACGGGGGCAGGTGTCGGCGCCCATGGTGGTCCACCAGCGGCGGATCGATTCCACCGCGAACGCGCCGGTGTCGGCGTCGGTGCCGACGTTGACCCAGCCGGTGTTGGCGGTGATGTCGTAGACCCCGTAGGGGGCGACCTTGCCCAGCACCGGGTCGGCGAAGTCGTGCACCTGCACCGGCCGGGGCGACCCGGCGGGTTCCCATTCGCGGCCGGCGGCTTTGTAGTTGCCGACGAGTTCCTTTCTCTTGGTGTCCACGCTGATCACCGGGTCCCCGGCCGCCTGGAACTCGGTGGCCTGCGCGTTGAGATACCCGAACTGCGCATCGCGATCCGGATGCTGGTTGCCTTCAATAGTTTTCGAGTTCGCCTGCAGGCTGTACCCGGAGGCCTTCAGCAGCCTCGCCACCGTCCGCGCCGACACCCGATGCCCCGCGCCGGACAGCTCGGCGGCCAGTTTCGCCGCCGATTTGGTCGTCCACCGCAGCGCCGACTCCGGGTCACCCCGCGGCGCCGGATCCACCAGCGCATCCAACGCCGCCATCAAGCCGGCGTCGGTCTGCGCCAGCGACGGCCGCCCGGCACCAGGACGGCGCACCCGCCCCGGGATCGGCTGCCCGTAGTCCAACTCGCGCACACCTTGCGCGACGGTTTCCGGGTGCGCACCAGCCGCCGCGGCGACCGCCTTGATCCCGCCCCGGCCCAGCGCCTTCGCCTCGGCGCCGAGCAGCAGTCGCCACGCCCGCTCGTCCATATGCGGACGGATCAGCGACAGTCGCGTCGCGATCGGATCCGAATCCACACCGGCCAGCGTCATACCACAAGGCTAGCGGAACCAACGCGACAAACCTATTTGATTACTGCGTGATTCCTTGGTTCGCCAGGTGACGAAACGAGCCAGCGGTTATGCACGCCGCCACTCGACGTTTGCCTGCACAACCGCTGACGAGGTTACGCCGTCGCACTGCGGCGCGGCGGCGTCGATGAGGCCCCACGCGAGAACGCACTCTGCCGCGGCACCGGCGTCGTCGAGTCCGTCACTGAACGACGCGATGCCGCAGCGTCGAGAGGTTCACCCGCAGCGTGGCCGAGGAGATCAGGCGCGGCGCGACCGCGCAGCTGGTATACCTCTCCCCGACCGCGGCGGCGGACGCGGCCGGTGTCGAGTCGACGCTGCGCTTCCTGCTGTCGGCGAAGTCGGCGTTCGTCGACGGCCCGGTGATCCGGATCGGCGGTGACGACTCGACGCCGCCGGAGGACTGGGACCGACCGCTCGACGGGAAGGTCGCGGTGGTGACCGGCGCGGCGCGCGGCATCGGCGCGACCATCGCCGAGGTGCTTGCTCGCGACGGCGCACACGTCGTCTGCGCGGACGTGCCCGCGGCGGGAGAGGCGCTCTCCGCCACCGCCAACCGGGTCGGCGGCACGTCGTTGGCCCTCGACGTCACCGCACCCGACGCGGGCGAGCGGCTCGCGGCCCACCTGACCGAACGGCACGGCGGTGCCGACATCCTCGTCAACAACGCCGGCATCACCCGCGACAAGACCCTGGCCAATATGGATGCCGACCGCTGGAACACTGTGATCGGCGTCAACCTGATTGCGCCGCTGCGGATCGCCGAGCAGCTCGTCGCCAAGGGTGCGCTGCGCGAGGGCGGCCGGGTGATCGACGTCTCGTCGATCGCCGGCATCGCCGGCAACCGGTGCCAGACCAACTACGCCACCTCGAAGGCGGGGATCGTCGGAGTGGTCGCCGCCACCTCGAAAGCATTTGCCGACAAACGAATCACCGTCAACGCCGTCGCGCCCGGGTTCATCGAGACCGCGATGACCGCGGCCGTCCCGTTCGCCACCCGCGAGGCTGGACGGCGGATGAGTTCGCTGCTGCAGGGCGGGCAGACCGTGGACGTCGCCGAGGCCGTGGCCTACTTCGCGAACCCGGCGTCGAACGCCGTTACCGGCCAGGTGCTGCGTGTCTGCGGCCAATCCCTCTTGGGGGCTTGATGACTCACGAACTGCTGGAGCTGCGCCAGACGCCGAACACCCGCGAGCTGTACCTGCGGGCGGCGCTCGGCGCGCTCTTGTTGCCGTTGCTGTCCGATCGCAGCGACACCCTGCCGGATCGACGCGTGGAGATACGCGGGGTACGCGTCGATCCGGACAACCTCGCGGCGTACGCGAAGACGTGCGGGCTGCGGTTCGGCGAGACGCTGCCGATCACGTACCCGTTCACGCTCACCTTCCCGGCGGTGATGAAGCTCGTGGTGGCACGTGACTTCCCGTTCGCCGCGGTCGGGGCGGTGCACGCGGAGAATGTGATCGAGCAGCGTCGTCGGGTGTCGGTGAGTGAGCCGCTCGACATCCGGGCGCATACCGAGACCCTGCGCGAGCGTCGCAAGGGCCTGCTGGTCGACGCGGTGAGCGAGGTCAGCGTCGGGCGCGAGTTGGCGTGGCGGCAGGTGACGACGTTTCTGCACCAGCAGAAGACGTCGCTCTCGGACGAGCCACAGCCGGAATCCCCGCCGGAGCACGTCCCGCCGCCGCCCCGCACGCTGCGCGCCGACCAGCGCACGATCGGCAGGTACGCGGCCGCCTCCGGCGACCGCAATCCCATGCACGTCTCGACTCTGGGCGCGAAGGCATTCGGCTTCCCACGGGCCGATCGCACATGGAATGTGGAGTGCGGCTGCGACGCTCGGCGCGGTGGAGGGACGGATTCCGGAGCGAGTGACCTACCGGGTGACGTTCGGCAAGCCGATCTTCGTACCGTCGACGGTCAACCTGTACGCCGCCGGGTCCGGCCCCGGCTGGGATCTGTCGCTGCTGCACCCGATAAGGGGGTATCCGCTCCGTACCTCGATGCTGCGGTGGGGCTCACTCGGACAGGAACGCGCGGACGGCGTCGGCGAATTTCTCCGGCGCAGTGAGCTGAGCGACGTGCGCCTGCCCGTCCAGGACACCCATCCGGGCGTCGGGTAGAGCGGCGGCGACGACCTCTGGGTCGGCCCGGATCTCGGCGGGACTTTCGCTGCCGACCAGCAACAGGACGGGCACCGTGATCCGCGCGGCCGCGGCGGGATCGAAGGCGCAGTCGGCGAACGCCCGCAATTCCCGTGGCACGGTGCCGGCGGCGTTCAGGCGCGCAGGCCAGGTCGGTGCGGCCTCGATTTCGGCGATCTCCTCGTCGGTCATCTTCACCTGTTCGCGGAAGAACAGCTCGAGCATCCGGTCCCTCTGCCCGCGCGCGAGCAGGGTTTCGAGCTCCTGCAGAACCTCGGGCGCGAACGATCGGTCCGCCGGATTCGGCGGTGGCCAGCCCTCGTAGAGGACGAGCCGGCGGATGTTCGCGGTGTCGGTGGCGGCCTCGAAGGCCACGTTGCCGCCGTACGAGTGACCGATCACATCGACCGGTGCGCCGTAGGCTGCTGCCGCGGCGCCGACCACCGCGACGACGTCGGCGGCCTCGGCCTGCAGGGAGTAGGGATCACGGTCGCCGCTCGCGCCGCGGCCGCGGCGGTCGATCGCGTGGACGGCGAGATGCGGCTCGAGGAACGGAAGCGCGAATCGCCAGGTGTGGTGATCCGAGGTGGTGCCGTGCACCGCGACGAGCGGGCGACCGACGCCCGAGACGAAGACCGCGATCGCGGTGCCGTCGGCGGACCTCACCCGTACCGACGGGCCCGCGTGTTGCATGGTCATCGCATTCCCCTCTCTGATGTCGTCGGATGCAGCATCGCGCAGCACGCCCGCCCGACGCATCGGTAGACCTACCCATTTCGACCGACGAGTCCGTGCTCCACCGCAAACAGGGTCGCCGCCGCGCGCGTGGACACACCGATCTCGGCGTATACGTGCTGCACGTGATGTTCGGCGGTGCGGCGCGAAACGACCAGCAGCTTCCCGATTTCGGGATTGCTGAGGCCGTGCGCGAGCAGCCGCAGCACCTCGACCTCGCGCTCGGTGAGTCCGGCGGGCGAGTAACTGTGCTCGGGCACCGTCGCATCGCCCGCCGCGGCGAGCACCGCGCGTGCGGCGTCGGCGTCGAGGCGTCCCGCGTCGACGTCGGCGAGCAGCGCCCGCCGGGCGGAGTCCGCGGTGGCGGCGGTGCGGTGTGGACGCGGCTCGACGCCGGTGCGGTACCGTTCGGCGGCGGCGAGGATGCGCGAGGCGAGATCGAGATCCCCTGCGGTGCTGCCCCGGTGGTAGCCGCTGCCGTCGAGCCGCTCGTGGTGGCGACCGACCAGCGGCGCGAGCCGGGACAGTTCGGTCGACGCGGCGAGGATGCGTTCCGAGTAGTAGGGGTGCAGCCGAACCTGCTCCCAATCGTCGGCGGTGAGCCGCGCCTGCGTGTCCCAGATGCGGCTGGAGATGGCCACGCACCCCACGTCGTGCAGCAGGCCGGCAATCTCGAGATCCGCACAGGCGTCCTCGGGCAGTCGCACCCGCCGCGCGGCATCCGCGGCGAGCGTCGCGACCGAGCGCGAATGGCCCAGGAAACAGGGACTTTTCAGGTCGACGAGATCGCCGAACACCTCCGCGACCGCGCGCAGGTCGACCACCGAGACGACCGGATCGGGCTCGGCCGCCAGCACGGCCGCCGTGGGGTCGACGCGGGTGAGGTCGCCGAGCCAGGCCCGCCCGTGAGCGAGAAACACGTCGACGACGGCCGGGGTCAGCATTCCGCCGCGGCGGCGCCGCACCGCCGCGAGGCTGCCGTCGGCGCCGCCGATCGAGTCGAACGCCGCGGCGATGCCGGTCAGTCGCGCGATCTGCGCGCCGATCGGGATGCCCTCGCCCTGGTCGCGCCAGAGGTCGTAGACGTGCATCAGGCTGTCCTGCACCGCGGTGGGCAGCCCGAGCCGCCGAGCCGCGTCGCGACCCACCTCGCACGCCGCGGTGGTGTACGCCTCGCCCCATCGTCTCCCCGTGGTGACCAGGGCCATCCCCAGCCGCACGCGATCTGCGGGACTGCGGCCGCGCGTGAGCGTCGGCAGAAACGTCGCGAACATATCCGCGGCCGAAGCATGGTCGCTGCGACCCGCGGCCACATTGGCGACCAGCTCGTCGCCGAACAGCTGCGCGGTCTCGTGCGCGTAGCCGACACATCCGACGTGATGCAGCAGTGCGGTATAGAACGCGACGCGGGCGTCGGCATCGGTCAGGCCCAGCGCCTGCGCGAGCCGCACGGCGAGCACGCTCGAGCGGGCCGCCGTGCCGCCGTCGAGTCCGAACCCGAGATCGGCGAATCGCGACAAGCCGGCGAGCAGGTCCGCCAGTCGCGGCGCCACATGATCACTCTAACGGCAGCCGAGTTCCGCAACGTCAGGGCGGCCAAGTCACCGAACACGTCGGCCCGGCACGCGACGAGTTCGTCGTGGTCAAGGTCGGGCACGGCGGCGACGTCGATGCCGAGGCAGCAGCAGCCGAGACAGGACATCATCGTCAGGTTGCGCCCGTCGCCGACCGTCGGCCCGAATGCCTACTGGCCACAGGACCTTCCCGCCTGTCGAGATACAGCGGTACCGGCGAGCCAGGGCCATCGGAGGTCAAGAAGTCGACATACTCACCCTTCCGGGCCTCGACCAACCCGGCATCGGCGAGCACCAGCAGGTGCTGGGAATTCGCCGAGCGGGTCACCACGAATTCGGAGGCAACCTGGCTGAGCGTCCTGGGCTGCGGCGCCATAGGCGGCAAGATGCGTCGCCGGTTCGGCTCGGCGGCCGCAGTCAGCGGGTCGGTCACCGACAATCCCGGGGTGTTCGACCGACACGCACGACGGTTTCGCGAGCTGGCGCCGGTCGAGCGCTTCGTCATGCGACCGTCGCGGCGAGCCGTACAACCGCGGCGTGTCCGACTGCGCGCGTGCCTGGCCTGCCGGCGCCTTGTCGATCCAGATTCGTTCACAGTCAGTAGCTTTCAGGGTGTCCCGCGGCGAATCGCCGTTCGGCGCGCGGGTCGGCACCCGCGTAGCCCGTACCCGTGCCGTACTTGCGTGGCCCCACCCCACGGTCGAAGAGCCGCAGTACGTCTCTCGGTGATTTCACCCGCGGGTTGTGCCCCGATGACGGGTTTCGGCGAGTCGCACGGGCGGGTCGACCTGGGCGACGGAGGAATCGTTTGCGAGACTCGCCCGCCGAGCCGTCGCCGAGCGAGCCGTCGTTGAGGTCGTCGACGTCGAATCCGATAGTGCTCGGGGCCACAGTCTCGAGGTCCGGTCAGGGCGCGAAATCCCGTAAACGCCATGTCCCTGCCCGAACCAGCCGCGCAGGGGTCGTCGCCGATCCGCCGGCCAAACTCGATCGAGTGGTTCGGCGGCGGCGACACCAGAGGTGTCCTTGTGACCCCGGGCAATGGCCGGCGCGCACCGCCAGCGGTCGGACAGCGTCGCCCGCTCGTTCGGCCACACCAGGTTCGCGCCCTCGACGCCCACCGACAGCACCACCCCGACGAACCCACCCGGGATCGTCTTCAGCCGAATCGTCTTGTGTTACCGGTATTGTGGGTCGGAGATGAGCAGTTCGACGACGCCGTGCAGCGATCGGCGGGGGTGGCGGCGAGCGTGCGGGGGTCCACCCTGGTCGGTTCTGCGCGGTGTAACGTCCGGCGGGGTGCGGGGCACTAGCTTTTACGCATTTCCGTGTCGAGGAAGCCAGGAGCGGTACATGACCCCCACGCCGACAGGGCACCGCGTCGCCGCGGTTCCCGACCAAGGCCGGGTGTTCACGTCGATCGTGGGCGGCCGTGCCGGCCGACCTGGGCGCGCACACGCGGCCGGTCGGTCGGCTGACGATGGCGGGCGCGTCCACCGATGAGATCGCCGTCGCCGTGGTGTTGTCGGTCGTCATGGCGGGGTCGGATACCCCGCGCGCCGACGCGTTCCTGCTGCTCGGCCTGCTGGTGCTCGACCTCGGCGCCATCGCGCTGTCCGTCGGCCGCGCCGAACACCGGCGCAGTACCCGGCGCGTCGCGGCCACACCGTCGGCGCGTCATCAGCGCTGGTGGCGCCCTGCCCAACCTCGACAGTCGGCGGATCACGGCGGTCAGCGCGGACACCCGAGCGCAGATCCGGATCCGGCTGACCGTGCTGCTCGTCGCCGGCCTGGCACTCGCGCCGCGACGAGGGGGGTTCGAGGCGATCCTGGGGGCATTGCTGGCGGGCGTGCTGGTCGGCTTCGGGCTTGTGGTGGCGATCTTCTTCGTGACCAGCGGGCTGACCCTGGACCTGTCCGGGTTGGTGGGCCGGCCCCTGGCACTGGTACCGGTGTTCGTGGTTGCGCTGGTGGTGCGCGGTGCGCCCGGATTCGCCTTCGTCCGCGACCTGTCCGGCCGCGACGTGTGCGGTCGGGAGGTGGTCGCCGTCGCGCTGCTACAGGCCACCGCGCTGCCGTTCGTGCCGAAAGTCGGCCAGATCGACATCGAAATGGGCATGCTCGACCCCGCCACCGGCGCCGGACTGGTCGCGGCGGGGCTGATGTCGGTGCTCGTGTTTGCCGTGGCGCTCGCGCTGCTGTGGTCGCCCCGCGGCGACGCGCCCGACACCGCGGCCGCGCGAGCCGTTCCCGCGGCGGCGGTTCGGTCCCCATGTGGCGTGGACCTCGATCGGTTACCGAATGGTTGACAATCGATTGCCGGTCGACGCCGCGATCCTCGTCGTCGCGAAGGCCCCGGTGGCGGGTCAGGTGAAAACCCGACTGGCGCCGCCGTTGTCCCTCGTCGAGGCCGCACATCTGGCCGCGGCCGCGCTGCTGGACACGCTCGGCGCGGTGGCGTGCGCACCGGTCCGACACCGGGTGGTCGCGCTCACCGGCGACCTGGCCGCGGCCGAACTCGCCGAAGACGTCGCGGCCGCCCTGGCCGGATTCGACGTCGTCGAGCAGCGCGGCGCGACGTTCGCCGCCCGGTTGGCGCACGCGCACGCCGACACGGCGCAGCGGACCGGCGTGCCGGTGCTGCAGATCGGGATGGACACCCCGCAGCTCGACGCCGAACTGCTCACCCGATCGGCCGAAACGCTGGCGGGACCGGGGGTGGACGCCGTGCTCGGTCCCGCCGCCGACGGCGGCTGGTGGGCACTGGGATTGTGCGCCGCGGACGTCGCGGCTGGGCTGACCACGGTGCGGATGTCGACCGCCGACACCGGCGCGGCCACCCTGGCCATGCTGCGCGACCGCGGCCAGCGCACCCGGCTGCTGCCCGAGCTGGTCGACGTCGACCATCCCGCCGACGCGTTGTACGTCGCCGGATCGACGGGCTCGGCCAGCAGGTTCGGCCGGGCGGTCGACGCACTGACCGACAAGCTCGCCCCACCGCAGCCCGCGCAGCGCCCCGACTCGACCGGAAGCGTACGACCATGACCGTGCATGTCGACCTCGAACTCTACGAACGGGCCCTGTCCGGCGAGGGTCGCTGGGCCCTTACCGCGCCCGGCACGTCGCGCCGACGGCCGACGGACCCCGGGCTCGGCCCGCACGGCCTCCGCGCCGCGGATCGCCGGGTCGACCGCGACCCCGCCCGCCGCTGTGACGGCCCCAGCCCCGACGTGGGATGTCCACCCGGGCCGCTCGTCGCCGAACGGGGCCGGCGTGGCTCAGCGCCGGGCATCGACATCCGGGGGGCGACGCGGCGGCACGACGTGTTCGGCCAGGTCCCCGGTGCGGGTCGATGGCACTACACGCTGCCGGCCGACGGCAACCTCGGAATCGGTGGCGACCCGGTGCCGATCCTGCCGCGGACCCGCGGCCCGGTGCACCTCGAGACCCGGAACGGGATCGGTCCGTGGTTCCCGTGGGCGCGGGTCGGCATCGAGCGGGCCGCGGACCTCGCCGCCGAGGCGGCGCTGCGGGCGCGCGACACCACTGCGCGGGCGGGGCGGCACATCGCCTGGCTGGGTGCACAATGAGCACCGTCCGCGGGCCGGAGGTCGCCAGCCGGGTCGGTGTCGCGCTCGGCGTCGCCATCGCGATCTGTTTCGTCACCGGATTGCTGAGTCACTGGATTCAGCACCCGCCGGACTGGTTCTGGTGGCCGGCGCATCCGGTGTGGCTGTACCGGGTGACGCAGGGCCTGCACGTCACCACCGGGGTCGCGGCGATCCCGCTGCTGCTGGTCAAATTGTGGGCGGTCTACCTGCGCCTGTTCGAGCGGCCGCTGATCGGGTCACCGGGACGTGCGCTCGAGCGCGGCTCGATCGCGGTCCTGGTGGGGGCGACGATCTTCCAGCTGAGCACCGGCCTGTTGAACATCGCACAGTTCTACCCGTGGAAGTTCTTCTTCACCACGACTCACTATGCGATGGCGTGGGTCGTCGTCGGTGCGCTCGCTGTACACATCGCGGTCAAGCTGCCGCTGATCCGGGACGCGTTGTCGCGCCCGCTCGACGAGGACAGACCCGCACCCGACGTGCCGCGTGGTGTGTCGCGGCGCGGGGTGCTGCTCGCGGCGGGTCTCGCCAGCGCGGTGGCCGCGCTCACCGTGGCCGGTCAGACCGTACCGTTCCTGCGTCGGCTGGCCGTGCTGGCGCCGCGCAGCGGCCGAGGCCCGCAGGGGGTTCCGGTGAACCGCACCGCCGACGCGGCCGGCGTGCGGCGCGCCGCCGCGGATCCGGGCTACCTGCTGATCGTGCAGTCCGGCGCCGCGACCCGGGCGTTCTCCCGGGACGAACTGCTCGCGCTGCCGCAGGCCTCCGCCGAGCTGCCGATCGCGTGCGTGGAGGGCTGGAGCGCGAGCGCGACGTGGACCGGCGTGCGCCTGCGCGATCTGCTCGCCACAGTCGGTGCGAGCGCCGACGCCGACGTGCGGTTCAGTTCGCTGGAACGCACCGGGATCTACGGCAGCTCGGTGCTGCCCGCGGTGCACGCCCGGGACGGTTCGACGTTGGTCGCGCTGGGCCTCAACGGGTCACCGCTCGACATCGACCACGGCTATCCGTGCCGGTTGATCGCGCCGAACCGTCCCGGGGTGTTGCAGACGAAGTGGCTGGAGCGAATCGAGGTGCTCGATACGTGATCGTTCGACTCGTCCGCCTCGCGCTGATCGTCGTCGGCTGCGGCTTCCTCTGGTACGGCGCGACGCTGCTGTGGGACAGCGGGGCCGACGCGCTGCGTTCCATCGCGGTGTGGTTCGCCGCCGGAATCCTGCTGCACGACGGCGTGTTCGCGCCGGTGTGCATTGCGCTGGGCCTCGGTGGGCGGCGGTGGTTGCCGTACCGCTGGTGGGCGCCGGTGGCCTGCGGCGCGGTCTGCACGGTCGCGCTGGCGGCCGTCGCCGCGCCGGTGCTCGGGCGCGGCGGCGCGGTCGCGAACCCCACGGTGCTCGACCGCAACTACCCGCTCGGTTTCGCGCTTGCCGTGGCGCTGGTGTGGATTCTGGTCGCGCTCGCGGTGGTCGGCTCCCGCGCTCACCCTACTGGGCGCGCCGGCCGGCGATGACGAGGCGCCGAATCTGGATGGTGCCCTCGAAGATCTCCGAGATCTTTCGCTCCAGAACACGGAGGTGACCGCGTGGCCGCGCGCGGAACCGATCCGTCGAGGCTCAGGCTCGCCGGGATCAGCCCCTGGGCGGTCGCACCCGATCACCGTCGTGCCCGCCGCGCGGCACCTCGCGGGTGAGCGCGTCGTTGACGGCGACCGTCACCGGTACGCACCGGTACAGATCGCTGTGCACCGCGCCGGCCACAGGTCAGCCGTGGTCGCGGTCGTGTCCACCACCGAGTTCCGCTCCGAGTCGGCCAGCGCCGCCGGCGAATCTGCTGTGCGCGGTGACCATTTCCGCAACCCGGAGTGCGTCCGCGGCACGGTCGACGTCGACGAGCGCGGCGGCACCGTGTGTGGCGTCGACGTCGGGACCTGGGCGAGTGCTGCTCGAAGCAGCCTGCGGGGTATCCATGCCGAGCTGCAGCAGGAGCAGCCCGGTCGGTCACGCCGCGGCCGGCGTGGGCGTTCGCCCGCCGGGCAACGGCCCTCGACGTGTCCAGCGCGCGCGCCCGCCGGGAGCCGCGCCGCCTCCCGCAGCGAGCCTCCCGGAGCAAGGGTGGCCGGCCTCAGCCGGGTCTTCGCCTCGCCGGCGACCGGCGTCTTGGCCACGACCAGCAACCGGCAACGTCCGACACCACCGGTCACCCCCGCACCGCCCAGAAGTCGCGCAGGACCCGGGCCGTTCCCCGCACCGAGCCCGACACCTTGGATCGGCCATGACTTCTCGGGCGATACGTGATGTCGCACTCGACGACGACCCAGCCGGCGCGGGCTGCCCGGATCAGCAGCTCGAGCGGATACCCGTAGCGTCGGTGCAGCGGACCCAGACTCTGCAGCGCCTCCCGTCGGGCCACCCGCATCGCGCCGATGTCGTGCACTGCGAGGCCCTGGTCGCGTCGCAGTTGCCGGGCGATCAGTGCGTTGCCGAGCCGGGCGTGCAGTGGCCAGGCCCGGCGATTTACCGGTCGCCGGCGCCCGACCACCAGGTCGGCGCCACCGGTCAACGCGGCGACGAGTGTCGGCAGCTCACCCGGATCCAACGAGCCGTCGCCGTCGAGGACGCCGATGACCCCGTCGGGTGCGGCGGCGATGCCCGTCTGCACCGCCGCGCCGTAGCCGAGTTCCGGCTCGGCCACCACCGCCACCCCGTACGCCCGCGCGACATCGGCGGTCCCGTCCTGCGATCCGTTGTCGACGACGAGCGCGGCGTACCCCGACGGCAGCGCGGCGAGCACACCGGGCAGCGCGTGCGCCTCGTCGCGGCAGGGAATGATCACCGTCACCGCAGATTCGTCGTTCACCTCCCGACGCTAGCGCCACGCGGGCCGAGTCGTGACGAAACGATGACGGTGACCGCCACACGCCGCACTGGCGTGGCGGTCCGCGCCGTCGGACCTACAGTGGCAGCCGTGAAGTCGTCGTCGCGCGCGGATCTCGCCGGCGCGGCGGTCGCGGTGGCGCTCGTGGCGGCCGCGTTCGTCGTCCCTTTGCTCGCGGACCCGCACTGGCGGGCCACGCTCTACGCCGGTGCCGCACCGTTGTTCGGTGCGCGGCTGGCGCACATCGGGCCGGGCACGGGGCCGGCGATCGTGGTCGCCGCACTGGTCGCCTGGTACGGGCCCGGTGTCGCGCGGCGTTGTGCCTGGACCACGCTCGTCGTCGGCACCTGGGCTTGCGCGCTGGCCTGGACGTTCGCCTTGGCGATGGTCGACGGCTGGCAGCGCGGCTTCGTGGGCCGGCTCGCCGGTCCGGACGAGTACCTCGCCGAGGTCGGCGGGGTGGCTGGGGTCGGCGGCGTCGGGCCGATGCTGTCGAGCTACGCGCGCCGGATCATCGATTTCCAGCCCGATTCGTGGACCGTGCACGTCGCCGGGCACCCGCCGGGCGCGCTGCTGGTGTTCGTCGGGCTCGACAGGATCGGGCTCGGCGGGCCGACCTGGGCGGCGGCGGTGTGCACCGTCGTCGGCAGCAGCGCGTCGGCCGCGGTGCTCATCGCGGTGGCCGCGCTGACCGGGCGGGTCCGGGCCCGGTCGGCGGCCCCGTTCCTGGCGCTCGCCCCGACGGCGGTGTGGGTTGCGGTGTCGGCCGACGGTTTCTTCGCCGGGGTCGCCGCGTGGGCGGTCGCGCTGCTCGCGCTGGCCGCGGCGCCCGGTCGCCGGCACGTCACACTCGCCAGCGGCGCGGGCGTGCTGCTCGGTTACGCCGTGTTCCTCAACTACGGCCTGGTGCTGCTGGCCGGCTTCGTGGTCGCGGTGCTCGTCGCCGCGGGGACGACGCGCCCACTGCCGTACGTCGTCCTCGGCGCGGGTGCGGTCGTCGCGGTGTTCGCCGCGTCCGGGTTCTGGTGGCTCGACGGATATCACGCGGTGCTGCAGCGCTACTACCAGGGCATCGCCGCCGAACGTCCCGCCGGGTACTGGGTGTGGGCCAACCTTGCGGCCGCGACCTGCGCCACCGGACTGGCGGTGCCGGCGTCGCTGCACGCAGCCTCGCGCTACGACGGGTGCGCCGGCGGGAGGGAGCGAGCCTGCTGGTTCTCGCCGCGGTGGCCGCGGTCCTGGTTGCCGACCTGAGCGCGCTGAGCAAGGCCGAGACCGAGCGGATCTGGCTACCGTTTACCACCTGGCTGCTGGTGTCGCCCGCGTTTCTGCCGGTCCCCCGGCAGCGCGGGTGGCTCGCCGTGCAGGCCGCTGGGACACTCGTGCTGGCCCATCTGATCCTGACGCAATGGTGAGTGCGGCCGGGTGCCGATCGCCGCCGACGACCCCGTCGTCGACGCGCTGAGATCACACCCGGGGCGGCTCACCGGACGTGGCGCGCAGCGGCGCGAACGCGAATCTCGCCAGACCTTCGGCCGTCCCGATCCGGGCACGGAAGCCGAGCAGTTCGCTCGTACGGCCGGGATCGGCGACGATGTGCCGCACGTCGCTGGAGCGGAACTCGCCGGTGACGACCGGGGTCGGACCACCGCGCGCCCGCGCCAGGATGGCCGCGACCTCGCCGATCGTGATCGGTTGCCCGGAGCAGATGTTCAACGCCACAAATCCGCTCGACTCGCGTTCGACGGCGGCCACGTTGGCGGCCGCGACGTCGCGCACGTGCACGAAATCGCGGACCTGCCCGCCGTCCTCGAACACCCGGGGCGCCGTGCCCGCCTCGAGCGCCGACCGGAACAGCGCGGCAACCCCGGAATACGGCGTGTCGCGTGGCATCCGGTCGCCGTAGACGTTGTGGTAGCGCAGTGCGGTCACCTCGCCGCCGGTCGCGGCCGCCCACGCGCCGGTGTAGTGCTCTTGCGCCGCCTTGCTGGCGGCGTAGCTGCTGCGCGGGCGCAGCGGCGCGTCCTCGTCGACCCTCGCCCAGGTCAGCGGCTCGCCGGAGTAGGGATCGAGGTGGTCGAAACGGCCCCGTTCGAGGTCGTCGCGCCGCCGCGGCGCGACCCCGACCACATCGCCGTTCGTCCGGCGGTAGCGACCGTCGCCGTAGACGACCATCGACGACGCCAGGACAAGGCGGCGGCAGCCGGCGCGGGCCATGGCCGCGAGCAGCACCGCGGTGCCGAAGTCGTTGTGGCTGGCGTACGCCGGGGCGTCCTGCTGGGTGAGGCCGGCACCGACCACCGCGGCCTGGTGGCATACCACGTCCACGCCGTGCAATGCGGCATCGAGCGCGGCGCCGTCGCGCACGTCGAGCACGGTGACCTCGCGCGGCGGCGCGTCGCCGCCGAGCATCGCGTCGACTCCGCGCACATCGTGGCCGGCCGCACGCAAGGCGGTCCCGACGTGGCTCCCGATGAAACCGGCAGCGCCGGTGAGCAGCACCCGCACCGCTCAGGGCAGCTCGATCGGCGGCATGACGCCGGCATGTACCCGACACCGCCGACACGGGTCGACCCCTGCCACATCCGCGACCCCGGCGCGCACCAGCCCCGTGAAGCCGAGGAGGTCGCCTTCGCACTTGGCGAACACATCCACCGCCCGCACCCCTCCCCGACCTCGAAGCCCGGCGTCCAGAACGGTGACCAACACTACGCGGCACGGCAGGGTTCGAGCCGGCCAGCACGGCCGACCGTGCCCGATCGTGTTCTCCAGCCCGAGCGCCCGCAACCGCGCCACCGAGGAACTCGACCATGGTCGGCGGTGCCTTCGATCCATTCGACTTCGACGCTACCGATCAACCGAAACACCCGCGTCGTCGGCCAATCTGGTGCGCACCAGGGTGTCGTCCCCGCGTGGGGCGGCGGCCGACCAGTCGACGACAAGTGCCTCGACGAGAAGGTCGGAGCGGAAACGCTTCTCGGCGGGCGGCCGAATTTGGTCGTCTCGGCACCTGGACTACCTGTTCACCCAACCGATCGCGATGTCGAGCGAAAGAGATCACCGGGCCGGTACCCCCTGTGGCGGACTCCACAACAGCCCTCCGCCTGTGCTCCGTCCGGCCCACCGCCGCCGAACACGGCGGATCTCCACCCCAACTCGGCGCCTGACCTCACGCATGCACGCGCCCACGTCCGCCAGTTGTCGGTGTGCTCTGATCTGACATGATCACGAGCATGTTCCCGATCCAGGAGTACCTGGATGCCCGCCGATGCCACGCCGACCAAATCCTCACCGACCTCGACAGGGTGCACGCCTTCCGGGCATGCTCGACGACCACCCGCACCGAGGCCGCACCGCCCCACCGAGCGGCCGTCCACGCCGCGATACCGCCCGAGACCCGCGGCATCCGGGGGTCATTCCCGCCGACATCGAACAGGGCTACCACGAGGCGACCTGACGAACCCCTGTCCGAGCCGCCGCGGCAGGGCACCGAATTGTAGCGGGCGTCTACGCAGCCAGCAGCCGCTCTCGGACGTTACGTCAGCGCATTCGTCGACCCGTCCACGGGGCAGGTGCGGACCTCGGACGCCGAGGCAAGCGCCGACGACCTCGACGCTGCCGCGCATGCGGCCCGCGCCGCATTCGATGACGGCCGCTGATCCGGGTGCCGGTGACGGCGGATTTGGGCGACTACTTGGGTGAGTCCAGCCACGGGGTCTCGAGGTCCAAGAATTCCGGCTGGCCGACAGAGATGGCCATCATCTGCTCCATGGCCTCCTGTGCCTCGGGTGGCATCTCTTTGGCCTCGCCCTCGCGTGCTTCCGCTTCCGACGTGAAGTAGATGACCATGGTCCATTTGCCGTCTTCGCCACCAACCGTGACGCTGCCGAGGATGTCCGGCCGTAGCGCCCGCATGTCGGGCTGGTCAGCCATCAGCTGCTTTTGCTCGCTCCGGATCGCTTACCTGCCCGCTCATGACCTGAACGAACCCAGCGGCGTCAGGGTCGCCCGACGTGTCGACCTGTACGTCGTTGCTGTCTTGGAACGTGGCCTCGCCGTCGAACAGCTTCTCCATCTCAGCCCACCACGCGCCCTGTTCGGGGTTGTCACTGTTCGCCCTGGCAGCTTCTGCCGACTCGAAACGAACGAGCACAAAGAGCTGACCATCGTCAGTGACGCCGCCCGTCGATCCCAGCCAGCCGGTCGCCGTCGGACCGAGCTCATTCATCCATCGGTCGACGACTGGTCGTACGGCGTCTGGGTCGGACACCTTGCCACGGATGATCTGCGCGAACATTGAAAGCCTCCCTGTTGTGGAACGAACTGGACAAGTGAACCGCTATCGGGCACGCCTTGTCACCTCTGGTAGCCAGAGCGGCCAACGGGCCGTCAGTTCCGGGCGGGTGGTGTCGCCAATGGGCCGCCACCCACGATCGCCTCGACGATGGCGTAGTCATCGCGGACTGCCCAGTGCTCAGTGAAGCGGCCGTCGGCGATTCGGTAGCTATGCACCGAAGACCGGGCGATGCGCTTCCCGGTCGGCTCGATGCCACGCAACCTTGGTCGAGAGCCGACGCTACCGCTCGGATCCGACCGTTTCTGCTGGTGACACACCATGTTTCGTCACGGTGACGGTTCGGAAATGTCCCGACTCAGGCCATCTGGCATCTGGTCGATCCGCTGTTCATCGCGTATCGCGAAATCATCGAGAATGGACGGGAGTACGTACGCATGGTCGACGCGGAACCTCGCACTCTCGGAGTTGCTGGATGACAACCAGCTCACATCACCCCGCGCGCTCGACGGATTCGCGCTTTCGGGGATCGTGTGAGTGGTGCCGCTGGGTGGCATGCGGCGCGAGTTGCGTTGGTGGCGTTCGGCTATCGACGGATCGGTGTGTCGGTCTGCAGGCGCTGTCGGGCCGTGCGGCGGGCGGTGACGATGTCGGCCTCCCAGGAGGCGAGCAGCGTCCGGACCTCATGTCGCACGTCGGCCGGGCCGGGCGCGCGAGATTGCGTCCCAAGCGCAGCGTTGCACGAGCAGGGGCCGCACCTCGCTCTCGTTACGAACGTCGTCGAACACGACGATCACCCGGCGGTGCGCCAACATCTGCCGGTACAGACGCGTGCGGTGTGCGTGGTCACGCGGGATCTGTTCGGGCGCAACGCCGAGCGCACCGAGAAATCCCGCCATCACGTCGTACGGGTTGGGTGGGTCCCGGCCGGGTGACTCCCACGCCGTCGACGCGTGTGTTCACCATGGTGGCCTCCTCGGTGTAACGCGGGGCGCGATGCCGCGCACTAGCAATGCACGTCTTGTGTCGGCCGATCCTAGGAGCGTTACATGTCCACCACGACCACCTGGCACCGGGTATCGCAGGTTCCCGACGAGGGCCGGGTGTTCACCGCGGTCGTCGACGGGCGCAGCGTCGCCCTGACCCGGTGCGGCGGCCGCGTCGGCGCCCTCGACAACCACTGCCCGCACCAGGGCGGGCCGCTCGGCGAGGGCTCGATCGAGAACGGCCTGCTCCGCTGCCCCTGGCACGGCTACGACTACAACCCGACCACCGGCAAGCCGCCGGCCGGGTTCTCCGACGCCCCGGTCGCGTTCGACGTGCAGGAGCGTCCCGACGGGGTGTACGTCGCGTTGCCGGATCTCGTCCAGCGGCCACGGTCGGTGTCAGACGTCCTCGTCGAGACGCTCCTGGCGTGGGGCATCGATACGGTGTTCGGAATGGTCGGGCATTCGAATCTCGGGTTCGCCGACGCGTTGCGGCGCGGAGAGGAGCGTGGCGAGTTGCGGTTCGTCGGCATCCGACACGAGGGCGCGGCGGCGTTCGCGGCGAGCGCCTACGGCAAGCTCACCGGCCGGCCCGCGGCGTGCTTCGCGATCGCCGGTCCGGGGTCGACGAACCTGTTGACCGGCCTGTACGACGCCAAACTCGACGGCGCCCCGGTGCTGGCGATCTCCGGGCAGGTTCCCTCGGCGGTCCGGGGACGCGGCGCCTTCCAGGATCTCGACCTGTCGGCGGTGTTCCGGGACGTGTCGCTGTCGACCGTCACGATCGAGGCCGGTTCCGCGCACGCCGAGTTGGCGGCCACCGCGGTGAAGCGTGCCATCGACGGGCGCGGCGTCACGCACATCGTGCTGCCCGACGAGGTGCAGGAACAACCCTCGGACGCACTCGCACTCGCCCCCGACGGCAGGCTCGCCCGACCCGGGATCGCGCCGCCCTCGGATTCGTTGGATGCGGCGGTGGCGCGCGTGCGTGCGGCGAGGCGTCCGGTGCTGATCGTCGGGCAGGGCGCGCGGCACGCGGCTCCTGCGCTGCGTGCCCTCGCCGAATTGCTGCACGCCCCGGTGCTCACCACGTTCCGCGCGAAGGGCCTTGTCCCCGACTCGCATCCACTCGGTGCGGGGGTGCTCGGGCGGTCCGGCACGCCGGTGGCGTCGTGGCTGATGAACGAGGCGGACCTCCTGCTCGTCGTCGGTGCCTCCTTCGCGAACCACACCGGGATCGCGCCGTACAAGCCGATCGTGCAGATCGACGACTCTCCGACCGCCATCGGACGATTCAACGCTGTGCAGATCGGCGTGCTCGGAGACGCGGCGGTGACGGTCGGCGCGCTGGTCGACCGGTTGCGTGCGGGCGGCACCGCCGCGATCGACCAGAGAGCGGACGTCGCCGCACGGTGGTCGCTGTGGCGCGCCGAGAAGCTGCGCCGCGCCGCCGACGACCGCGGCAACGGCGTCGCGTCGGCGGCGGTGTTCGACGCGCTGACCCGGCGCTGTCCGGCCGATGCGGTGATCACCGTCGACGTCGGCAACAACGCCTACTCGTTCGGCCGCTACTTCGAAAGCTCCGGGCAACCGGTACTGATGAGCGGCTACCTCGGCTCGATCGGGTTCGGGTATCCCGCGGCGATGGGCGCGTGGGCGGCCGACCCCGACCGACCGGTCGTCGCGGTCACCGGTGACGGCGGCTTCGGGCAGTACCTCGCGGAGGTCACCACCGCGGTCAAGTACGGAATGCCGATCAAACACGTCCTGCTCGACAACGGCGTGCTCGGCAAGATCAGCAAGGAACAGCGGGCCGGTGACCTGCCGGTGTGGCAGACCTCCCTGGTCAACCCGGATTTCGCGGGGTACGCGCAGGCGTGCGGCGCGGTCGGGATCTCGGTGCGGGCGGCGAGCGAGCTGGACAACGGGATGAAGGCGCTGTTCGACGCCGCCGGCCCCGCCCTGCTGCACGTGCACGCCGACCCGGAATTGGTGTGACATGTCCGCCTCCCTCGTCATCGTGCTCGCCGTCGCCGCCGCGGTGCCGTTGCTGCTCGGGCTCGCGCCCTGGCTGCGCCTGCCGGGCGCGTTGGTGGAGATTCTCGCCGGGGTCGTACTTGGACCATCGGTGCTGGGCTGGGTCGAACCCGACACGATGGTGCGCGGCCTGGCGCTGTTAGGCCTGTCGATCCTGCTGTTCCTCGCCGGATACGAGGTGGATCCGCGCCGCTTCCGTGGGCATGTCGGGCGCTCCGTCGCCGTGTCGCTACTGCTCGCCGTCGCGTTGGCGATCGGTGTGGCCGCCGTGTTTGCTGTCGCCGGCGTTTCGGGCGCGTCGCTGATCGCGGTCGCGATGTTGGCGACCTCCCTCGGGTTGATCGTGCCGGTCCTCGCCGACGCCGACGCGTTGCGCCGGCCGGTGGGTCGGCTCGCGGTCGCCGGCGCGTCGGCGGGCGAAATCGCGGCCGTGGTGCTGTCCGTCGGTCTCGCCGGCTCCGACACGTCGCTGCCGACTCGTTTCCTTCTAACTCGGTCTGCTCGCGGCGACCCTCGGCGTGGTGGCGTTGCTCGTCGTCGGCGCCGAACACTCGGCGCGGCTCACCGCGGTGGTCACGCGCGCCGCGGACACCAGCGCGCAGTTACGGGTTCGGCTCACCGTTCTTCTCGTCGCCGGTCTCTCGCTCGCCGCGCAGCAGCTCGGGTTCGAGGCGATCCTCGGCGCGTTCCTGGCCGGCGTGCTCGTCCGCAGCCTCGACCCGGACCCGGAGCGCACCCACCCGCTCTACCCGGTGAAACTGGACGCCATCGGCTTCGGGTTGCTGGTGCCGATCTTCTTCGTCACCAGCGGACTGACCCTCGACCTGTCGGGCCTCGTCGGGAATCCCGCTGCGCTCGCGCTGGTTCCGGTGTTCCTCATCGCGCTCGTGGTGGTGCGGGGCGTGCCCGCGCTCGCATTCCGGCGCGACCTGGCGCGCCGCGACCTCCTCGTCGTCGCGCTGCTGCAGGCGACGTCGCTGCCGTTCCTGTTGACGGTGAGCCAGATCGGCGTCGAGATGGAGTTGCTCGACCCGGCGACGGCGGCGGGTCTGGTCGCCGCGGGGCTCGTCTCGGTGCTCGTGTTCCCGGCCGTGGCGTCGAGCATGCTGCGCGCGCCGTCCGGTGCGGTGGTGGTGGTCGGGGCTGCGCGGGGGTTGTGAGGGTTGCCGCCGCCCATGAGCGGGGCGCTACGGGGAAATCATGCAATCGCCTGTCTGCGGGTTCGCTCGCCCTGGCCGGCCGACAGCACCACCACCAGCGGGCGGAACTCACCATCCCGGCTTGCTCGCCGAACCCATGGGGCCCGAGCTGCCCGAGCTCGACTTGACCCGAGCTGCCCGAGCTCGACGGGACCCGAGGTCACTTCACGAGGAGGAAAGCTGTTCGTCGACCCGCGAACACGGGTGGGCCACCGACGACTCGCCGATGATCTCGAAAAGGTCCTCGCCGTAGATCCTCATGCTCGCCGGCCCGATCTGGCTGGGCGACAACAGTTCGGTGATGAAACAGGTCCACGAACGGCTCTACGGCGGGTCGCACTTGCTCAACGAGGCGGACCAGTACCTGTTCTACGGGAGAGTCGGCGGGTGTCTGATCACCGGCAACGCGTCAAGCACTGCGCGCAGAACGTGCTCTACACCCTGCAGCACATCGGCTAAACCATCCCGCCGTAGGCCGACGCCGGCTGGATCGGCGAGGCCGGACCCGGGCCGTCGTACCTCGACCCGCGTTCCGGGCGGCCCGGAGAACGACTTCACCATTCGCTGCGCGGGATCGGACTGAGCGAGGATCGCTACACGGCCCGACGTCCGGGGCTGCAACGACCGCGGTCGGGGCGGACGACGTCCCCGCCGGCACGCTGGGCCAGCGCCTGCTCGAGTGAGCCCAGCACCCTCACCACGCGGTCGATTCCGAGGAGCCGCAGCGGCCGCGCGGTCACCGGCCCGGCGGCGACCACCACGAATCGATCCGAATCCCCGATGTCGCGCTGCACGGACAGCAGCGACGTCATCGCCGTCGCACCGAGGAACGACACCTCGCTGAGATCGACGACCAGCACCGCCGGACGGTGGGCGCACGCATCCTCGAGCGCAGCGACCCACCAGGGCGCGGTGCACAGGTCCAGCTCGCCCCGCACCGACACCACCAGCACACCGCCCTCTCGCCAGTGCTGTGCGATGGCGATCGGCGCGGAGTGCGAGGACACCTCGTCGAGCATTCGAATCACCGGCTTTCCTGAACGGGGATCGCGTGGCGTGGGATCGAGGACACACCCTGGACCGGTGTGCGACCTCGGATGGCGCTGCGCCGGTGGAGAATGCAAAAGGTGTTGTGTACGTGTGGCGCCGGGAGTGCTGATGCGGGGTGGACCTGCTGTCGGTCGACGACCGCGGTTCGATCGCGGAACTGCTCTGCATCCCAGATGCCCGCCAGGTGCTGAGCGATCACCTCCCGGCATCGGATCCGCCCGATGCGGTGGTGTCCGGTTCGGGCGGGGCGGCGCGCATTCCTCGGCGAACACGCGCCGCCCCCGGCGGTGTCGGTTCGCCCCGACACGGGCCTTGTCGCCGTGCCGTGTCCGGACGGCACCGTGGCGGGTCGTGGTGGTGAGGGCCCGACGGGTGCGGCGCATCGCGACGGCGGCGGCGACGATGCGGGTGTCGGCGACGGGGAGAATCCGGTCGACCTCGGTGCCCAACCGGTCCTGGTCTGCCGCCGGGTCGGCTAGGGGGTCGGCCGCGAGCACGCCGATCATGCGGTGGTGGGTCATCGAGTTCACCCCGACTGCCCGGTCGTCCGATCGTTCTCGCGCGGGGGCCGGTGCCCGGTGACGGCGGCGTCGGTGCGCCGCCACCGGTTTCTGCCTCGCGTGCCCGGCACCCGCCGGCCCGCAGGTGTGCGGTCAGGCCGTGATGGCGTCGCGGTGGTGCGCGTCGGTGCTGATCGCGATCTTGCGGGGTTTGGCCTGTTCGGCGACCGGGATGGTCAACCGCAGCACACCGTCGGCGTAGTGCGCGTCGATCCGGGCGGTGTCGAGTGCGTCGCCGAGGAACACCTGGCGGGAGAACACGCCGCGGGTGCGTTCGGCGGCGATCATCTGCCGGTCCTCGTCGAGACGGGGACGTTCGGCGCGCACGGTGATCACGTTGCGTTCCACATCGAGGTCCAGCGAGTCCGGGTTCATGCCGGGCACGTCGAACTCGACGACGAACCGATCGCCCTCGCGCCAGGCGTCCATCGGCATCACCACCGGGCGCGCGCTGGTGCCGAAGACCTGCTGGGCCAGCCGGTCGAGGTCACGCAACGGATCGGTCTGCATCAACATGGGTCCAACCTCCCAACTCGGTCGTGTCGTGCTGTCGCGTAAAATCTGTCACTGCTCTCTGGATAAATCTGTTCCACAGAAGGTAGATCTTATATATCTCGGATGGTAATTTATGTCAAGTGGCAGCGAGGGATGAGTCGGGGGCGGACACCGATCCGGCCGCGGGTGGCGCGCTCGACAGCGGGCGTGGGGTGTATCCGATCTCGGTGGTCACCGAGCTGACCGGGATCAGCGCGGCGACGCTGCGGCTCTACGAACGGCGCGGACTGCTCGACCCGGCACGCACCGACGGCGGCACCCGCCGCTACAGCGCCGACGACCTCGCCCGGCTGCGCCGCATCACCGGCCTGCTCGACGCCGGGGTCAACCTCGCCGGCATCGCCGCCATCCTCGACCTGCAGGACGACAACCAGCGCCTGCAGACCCACAACGACACCCTCACCACCGACAACGACCGCCTCGCTACCGACAACGCCGGACTGCGCGACGCCGCCCGACACACACGATCCACCTGACCCGACCGCAAGCGAGCCCGCTGACCACCACGCCACCCGAACGGCCGGCACCGCGCGCGAACGACGCCGCCGACTCGATCCTGATCTGCCCGACCCGAGCCCGGATACGCCGTCGCCCGACCCGCGGCAATATCCCCTCGAGATCGAGCAGGCCCACAACCGCGACGTGAGCCCTCCGCGAGCGCAGCGCCTCCTTCGGAGGTTGCGTCATTCTTTCTCGAGAATCGAACGGGCCGAGCAGGTTCCGATGGAGTGCGAATCACGACCAAATCATTGTGGATGGTATCGGGCTTGGCCGGGCCGCGCGCGAACTTTCCTGCGCGACGCCGGTCGCGGGTACTCGTTCACCGTGTGCGCCGGTGGATCGCCGCATCCCCTTCCCGTGCGGCTGGGCACCGAGTCTTCGTGGTGGCAACACCCAGGTTGTGTGGAGTCTCCTGCTGCGCGATCTGCCGCTCGATCGAGCCCTCGGTATCCGACCACCAGCTCCGTGCACCTTGCTCGGCTCGGCGTGTGGCTTGTTCGACCTCATCCTCTCGCGGTCGATGGCGGCCTCAAGCTCCTCGCGGCAAAACAGCGCGGCGCTGGTGTTTTCTGGGCCGCCGCGACGGAGTTCTCGAGCTTTTCGACTCGACCGGCGAGATCCGCCAATGACTTGAACAACGTCTTCATGTTCTGTTCCGTAGATCTGTTGTCGGACAGCGTGCGTGCTTCCTGAGGGGGCCCAGCCCAGGGGAGTCCCATCGACGATTGCGACAAGTGTGCGAAATCTTCAGTTGTCCAATGCGTTCAGCACAGGCTCGATGCGCCGGGCGGTGGCCTCGTTGTCGCCGCTGAGCATGAGCACCCCGACGGCGGACTCGTGCAGCGCGGACACCCGCGGCCGCGGACGTGGCCCGGGCGGCGCGGGCCACCCCGGTCACCCCCACCCCGCGCCCTCCGGCGGCCACCAACACCCGTGCGCCCAACAACCGAACCAACTGCGGCGCGTGCACGGTACCGGCGGCGACTACATCATCAGCGACCTCACCGAGCTGTGCGAAGTCTCCCGCCCGACCGTGGACCGCATCCTCAGGTCTGAAACGACACGCTACCAACACAATAGCGATCCGCGACAAGCCCTGGCTTCCCAACGAGTCGGAGCATGCCAGCGCCGGCGACGCAGATCTCACTTGCAGTTCCGGCCAGCTTCGGGCGTATTGCGAAGTCGGTGATCGCGGCGCGGATCGTATCGATCCCTCGACGTCAGCCGGTGTCGGCTGCGGTGATGATCCGATCGGCGTCACCGGGAACGGGTTGGCCGGTGTTGTCGGGGTCCGTTCCGGCGAGGGCATCGAGGATCAGGTCGAGCCCGAACTCGAACTCGGTGCCGAAGTCGTAGTCGGGGCGCATGACGTGCTCGGTGCTGAACTCGTGCAGGTAAGGGTAGGTCTCGGCGCCGAAGTACCGCTGCGTCATCGATTCGGCGATGTCGGCGACGCTGTCCGGACCGTGGATGGGCAGCGCCGCCTCGGAGAGTGCAAACCCGAACACGTAGCTGTCGATCAGGGCGAACGCATGCGCGGTCGCCGCCACCGAGAAGCCCGCCACCCGCAGGGTGCCGATGACCGCGTTGTGATGTCGCAGGGTCGCCGGACCCGGGTGGACCCGCGACTGCAACAGCGCGATCGCCCAGGGATGGCAGCCCAGCACCCGGCGGGCCGATTTCGCGCGCCGACGCATCTCGGTGCGCCAGTCACCGCCGGGCTCGGGTAGTTCGATCTCGCCGAACACGAGATCGACGATGCCGTCGAGAATCTCGTCCTTGTTGGCGACGTAGTGGTAGACCGACATCGGCTTGACGCCGAGGTGCGCGGCGAGTGAGCGGATGGTCAGTGATCCGAGCCCGCCCGCGTCGGCGATCGCGACCGCGCCGCGCAACACCCGCTCTCGGCTCAGCGGTGCGCGTTCCCGGGCACCCTCGCCGCCGTCGTGTGCCATCGCACCTCCGCATCCAAGCGATCCGTACTTAGTACTGTACATTCCCGTACTTAGTACTGTACGCTTTCTACCAGGTGAGACCGGCGGTTGCGCCGGTCCGGAAGGAATTCAGCCATGACGCCCGAAAACCAACCCACCGCGGTACACGTCGACACGACCGGACCCGCGAGGGACGCCACCATGCGGGCGATCGTGCAACATTCCTACGGTTCCGCCGAGGTCCTGCGCCCGGCGCGGATCCCCCGACCGGTGATCAGCGAGCACGAGGTGCTGGTGCGGGTGCGCGCCGCGGGTATGGATCGCGGCACCTGGCACCTGATGACGGGCCGGCCCTATCTGATGCGCATCATCGGCTTCGGTTTCCGCAGGCCGAAGAATCCGGTGCCGGGGCTCGATGTCGCCGGCACGATAATCGCGATCGGTTCCGCGGTGACCAGGTTCGCCGTGGGCGACGAGGTGTTCGGGATCAGCCGAGGCTCCTACGCCGAGTACGCCGCGGCCCGCGAGGACAAGCTCGCCCGCAAACCGGCGGGTCTCTCCTTCGAGCGCGCGGCAGTGCTCGCGGTATCCGGGGTGACGGCGATTCAGGCGTTGGATGCCGGGCGAGTCGAGGCGGGACACCGCGTGCTGATCATCGGCGCCTCCGGTGGTGTCGGCAGCTACGCCGTGCAACTGGCGAAAGCCTTCGGAGCCAGGGAGGTCACCGGCGTGTGCAGCGCCGGGAAATTCGACCTGGTGCGATCGTTGGGTGCCGACCACGTCCTGGACTACACCCGCGACGACTACGCCGACGGAGAGCGCCGCTACGACCTGATCATCGACATCGCGGGCAATTCCCCCCTCGCCCGCCTGCGCCGTGCGCTCGCGCCCACCGGGACCGCCGTCATCGTCGGCGGCGAGGACGGCGACAACCTCACCGGCGGCTTTAGACCGACAACTACGCGCCCTGGCCCTGACCCCGTTCGTCGGGCAACGGCTGACCGCTGTCGCCTCCAAGGAACGCGGCAGCGACATGGAGCGCCTCGCCGACCTCGTCTCGGCGGGCAAGCTGACCCCAAGCCTCGACCGCACCTACTCGCTGGATCGAGTGCCCGACGGCATGGGAGAACTCGAAGCCGGGAAGGTCCGCGGAAAGATCGCCGTCACGATCTGAATTTCGACTGTACCTCGTGCGCGACGCAGTCCGGCGGAGCGCGCCCGTCCGACAACAGTTTTCGATACGCACGGCGACCACTGCGACATCCGAGAAATCTCCCAGGCGCACCGGAAGGACACCGACATGATCGAAGTACACAACCTCAGCAAACGCTACGGCGACAAGCTGGCGGTGGACGGGTTGAGTTTCGTTGTGCAACCCGGGATCGTCACCGGGTTCCTCGGCCCGAACGGCGCCGGCAAGTCCACCACGATGCGGATGATCGCCGGACTCGACACACCGACCACCGGCCGCGTCGTCGTCAACGGCCGCGACTACCGTTCCGCCCGCGCGCCGATGGCCGAACTCGGTGTTCTGCTCGAGGCCAAGGCGATGCACCCCGGTCGATCGGCGCGCAATCACCTGCTCGCGCTGGCGCAGACCAACGGCATCCGCCGCCAACGCGTCGACGAGGTGATCGACCTCGTCGGCCTGCAGCAGGTGGCGCGAACCCGGGTCGGCGGGTTCTCGCTGGGGATGGGTCAGCGGTTAGGCGTGGCGTCGGCGTTGCTCGGCAACCCCCGGACGCTGATCCTGGACGAACCGGTCAACGGCCTGGACCCCGAGGGCGTGCGGTGGATGCGCACCATGCTCAAGGATCTGGCCGCGGCCGGGCACACCGTGTTCGTATCGTCTCACCTGATGAGCGAAATGGCCCAAACCGCCACCCGTTTGGTAGTCATCGGCCGCGGCCGCCTGCTCGCCGACACCACGGTCGAGCAATTCGTCGCGCGCGCCACCGACAACTCGGTCACCGTCCGCACCCCGCAGGCGTCCCGCCTGCGTGAACTGATACCCGCGGCCCCCGACATCACCGTCACCCACCAGCCGCCCGACGTCCTGCAGATCCACGGTCTCACCGCCGAACACATCGGCACCATCGCCTGGCAGGCCCGGCTGCCGATCTTCGAGCTCACCGTCCACCAGACCTCACTCGAGGACGCGTTCATGACCTTGACCAGCGATTCTGTCGACTACCGCGCCACCGAGACGACCGACGCCGTGGCGGTGCCCGCATGACCGCCACACGAGCGACCGCACCGACGTCGGAGACGACCGGTCCTGGGCGGCTGCGGGTGACCCAAGCACGGGTCGTGGGCTCGGAATGGACCAAGTTCCGCTCGCTGCGTTCCACCGTCTCCACCTTGCTGGTCGCGGTCGCGTTGATGATCGGGCTCGGCGCCCTGTTCTCCGGCCTCACCGCCAACACACCCGGCGGCTTCGAGCCGGGACAGAACGCGATCTCGACCAGCCTGACCGGCACGTTCATCGCGCAACTGGCCATCGGCGTACTCGGTGTGCTGATGATCACCGGCGAGTACAGCACCGGAATGATCCGCTCCTCGCTCACCGTGGTACCCGAACGGCTGCCGATGCTGTGGGCCAAACTGGTGGTCTTCGCGGTCGTGGTCTTCCTCACCACGCTGCCCGCCGCCCTCGCCGCATTCCTCGCCGGTCAGGCGCTGCTGCGCGGGCACGACCTCGACGCTTCCCTGTCCGACCCGGGCGCTTCGCGGGCGGTCCTCGGCGCCGCGCTGTACCTGACCGTCGCGGGCATGACAGCCCTCGCGTTGGGCGCCCTGCTGCGCAACACCGCCGCCGCGGTCACCACCTTCGTCGCGGTCTTCTTCGTGATACCGCCGCTGACCAACCTGCTGCCCACCTCCCTGACCGACCACTTCGTGCAATACCTGCCCTCCAACGCCGGCGCAGGGCTGCTCGGCGGAACCTTCGGCGTCGCCCACCCCCTCTCACCCTGGACCGGTTTCGCAGTCATGTGCGCCTGCGCCACCGTCCTGATCGGGTCCGCCGCCTGGCGGCTCCGACACGCCGACGCCTGACCCCGACCCAAGAACGCCAAGGCGTTCCGCAAGTGCATCGATCGGATCCGAATCGGCCGCACGTCATCCGGGAACGGGCTGCCGCGCCGACGGGTACGACACCGCCGACCGCGGCCGCATCCGCCACGAGATCGAGCAGGCCCCAACAACGGCGCGAGGTGAGTCCTCCCGGAGCAGCCGCGCTCGGGTGTTTGCGTCACGCGGACGTGAATGCGCTGCAGCCGAACTCATTCGCAGAAATGCGAATCACAACCCAGCTACTTCGACCTCGCGACCAGCGCGGTCCTGCGCAGTGAGTCCATCGGGGCTCGTTCGGTGCTGTCGTTCGGTCGAGGATGGTCGTGCCGTTACCCTGCTGCGGATTGGTGAGCACCCAGCGGGTGCGATCGCGAATCGGCCGGCCGGGCTGCTCGCAGCGTCGATGGAACCCGGGCGGTTTCGGTGGTGACCATGGGATGTCTGCTGCTTCGGTGGTGGGGTACCGCCATCCCTGCTGGTGGTGGCCCGTGCCGAGGGCGCGCTCGTCAACGCCACGCGTCCCGGGCAACCTGGCGTAGCGCCTCAGGCGTTTCTCCACGCGACGACGGCGAGGATCACGACGACGAAGCAACAGCTGAACAGGACCTCGCGGCTCGCGGCGTTCATGTCGTCGCAGACAGGAACACTGTCGCGGCTCGAGAACGGACAGCGCCGCCCCACCCTGGAACTGCTCCTCGCGCTATCGCAGGCCTACCAGGTGCCGCTGGACGCCCTCGTCGCCGCGCCCGACGTGGGCGACCCGCGAATCCGGCTCAAACCCGGCCGCGTCAAGGGCAGGACGGTCATCCCGCTGACCCCGCCAGCCCGATGGCATGCAGGCCTGGAAGATCGTCATCCCGACCAGCAAGGTCGACCCGGAGCCCCGGGCACACGACGGGCACGAATGGATCTACGTTCTGTCCGGCCACATGCGTCTCGTTCTCGGCGACAAGGACTGGGTGCTCCGGGCCGGCGAAATCGCCGAATTCGATACCCACGTACCGCATTGGTTCGGCAACACAGGTGAGCGGCCCGCGGAGATCCTCAGCATCTTCACGCGGCCAGGCGAACGAATGAACATCCGCACAACACCTCCGCAAGCCTAGGAGGGCGCTGAACAAGGGCGGTTCTGCGGCCGGGCCGCGGCGCGAAAATTGGCCGGACGGTCGCGCGCGATGGCCGATCGGCGGCGGGGCAGAGCATCGGGACCGTGCGAGGGCGTGTGGTCGGCCGGTGGATGCCCGGCTGGGGCCCGGTACCGGCGCCGTTCGACGCCGGCGGGGCCCGTTTCAGGCGGTCTGGGGCGCCAGAGCCCAGACTCCTGCCGTGCGGGTGAGGCCACGGCCGAGGAGATTACGCAGGTTGAGTCCGGCGGTGCGGCGGGTGAGCCAGGCGTTGTTCTTGGTGGTGCCGCGGTAGCGCAGTTTCAGGCGGCGCCCGCCGCGGCTGGCGATCTGGGAGACGACGCGTTCCACGTTGGGCCGGAACTTGCGGTACTTCTGCGGCAGTTCGGGGTCGGCGGCCCAGTCGCGGCGGGCGGCGCGGAGCATGTCGTCTCGTTGGTGCAGAACGATTTTGCGACCGGTGTCGGACTTCGTGCACCGCTCACGCAGCGGACAGTCGCGGCACAGCACACCGAAGCTGGCCACCCGGGTCGCGCTGAGCGGGCGGGTGTGACCGGCCGGGCAGCCCACCGTGCCCAGCGACTCGTCGACGGTGAAGTCGTCGACGGTGAACCCGCCCTCCACGGCCGCCTGCAGCGGTTTGGGTTTGATCACCGCGCGGTGCCCGGCGTCGGCGATCGCGCCACGCAGATCCCCTGTGCCGTAAGCGGAATCGCCGTACCACTCCCGCGGGCCGCCCTCGTCGCACAGATCGACGCGGGCGCCGGCCTCGTCCGCGTCGCCGGCGTCGGCGGCGTCGGTCGTGTCGCCGGTGTCGTCCGTGTCGTCCGTGTCGTCCGTGTCGTCCGTGTCGGCGGCCAGGAACCGCGCCGCCACCGCGGGATCGGAGTTCTCGCTCCCGACGGCCTTGGTCAGCGCCTCGTCGGTGATGATCCCGGTCTCCGGTTCCGCGGCCACGTGTGCCCGATACCCGTCCCGGCGCGCCTCGGGGGACTTGCGGGTGTGGCGGGCGTCGGGGTCCACGGTGGAGATCACCCGGTCGGGGGCGACCTTGCGGGCGATGCGCCACCGCCCGTCGGTGCCGTCGGATCCCTCGGCGGGTTCGACGTCCTGACCGGCGACCAACGCCAGCAACGCCAGGGCCGCGGCCACCGGCTCCTCGACCTCGTCCGAATCGGTCCCGGCGAGCGCCTCGAGCAGCGCGTTCGCGTCGTTGACCAGGGCCGACACCAGCGCGTCCTTCGCGCCGGGCTCGTCCCAGTCGATCGACGGCTTGCCCGGGCGGCTGTAGTCGTGCCCGGTGCACACCGCCGCGATCGC